>JBIKQS010000090.1:0-8360 GCA_044349575.1 Crocinitomicaceae bacterium | reverse complement strand
GTACTTCTGATCCTTCATGAATACTGGTTGCCCACGTTATTACACTTTCATCCAGGTCAACCATTTCCATAATGTCATTCGCCCAAGGTTGATCTTTCATTCCGTACAATATTCTATATGACAAAGATTGCACAGCAGGTTCTGCACTCCAAATACTACCAGATAAAAATTGCCAATGATCTCGAGCGTCGTTATTTGAAAGATTCGATTCACAAGTTGAGCATAAGGCTACTTGATTATCAAGAATATCAGATTTAGGAGAAACTGTGAAATCAACTGTTGCTTTCTCCTCAGAACATAATTCACATATTCCGTTGCAACGATTTAAAAGCCCTTGAGATAAAGTCATGCTTTTTGTAAATAATTTTAGTAACGATTAAATGTTCTAATATGAATACATTCGTTTACGCTTGTATACGTTAACCAACAAGATCAAAGCTAACTATTTATTTTTGAACAAGTAAGGATTTGTTATAAATTTAATTGAACAGCTGTTTGCAATTTTTAAGTGTCTAACGCAAAAACAAAACTTTTCTTTATTTGCGAAATGCACAACTCAAAAGTTTACTCTTTTTATTTTTCGTTTTGTGATTTTATGTTTGGTTATGAATTTTGATAGAAATTATTACGTCGTGAAAACAATAGAAATTGAACGAATAGACAATATTGAACCAGAAGAATTTAAAAAAGAGTATTTACAAACTCATACACCATTGATTTTTCGATCATTTTCTAATGAATGGGAAGCATCAACCAAATGGAACTTTGATTTTTTCAGGAATTATTCGGGTAAATTAGAAGTTCCAGTTTCAGGTGATTGGTCAAAAAACAATGCTACTCAAATAGATCGTGGAGTTGATTATAAAATGACTTTTAATCAATTTCTGGATGCTATTGAGAAAGGACCAACTGAATATCGATTATTTGCTTTCAACTTATTTAAATTTCAACCCGAATTAAAAAACGATTTTAGTTATCCTGTTTTCGCCAATAGATGGGTAAAAATGCCATTTCTTTTTTTTGGTGGAGAGGGATCTAATGTAAGATTACATTATGACTTTGATAATTCTGATGTTTTTTTAACGCAATTTACCGGAACAAAAAACATAACACTTTTCGATCCAAAATATTCAAACCTTCTTTATCGACAGCCATTTACAACTCATAGTCATTTGGATATTTCAAGTGATGATTTCAAAAAAAATCCATCCTACCCTTATCTTGAAGCATTAATTGGGAAAATTGAATGCGGAGATACCTTATTTATCCCAGCCCGATTTTGGCATTTTATTGAATATGAAACAGGTGGTTTTTCATTGGCACTACGTAGTTTAAATCAATCTAATTTGGAGGTAATTAAAGGTGCTTTGACTGTTACTGCCTTCACACAAATGGATAATCTCTTGGGTAAATTAAGTTCGACAAAATGGTCCGACTATAAACTTAGAAAAGCAAAGGAAAAAGCAGAAATGACTTTATTGACTCATTATAACTGTCAAAGTATATCTAAATAAAGTAAGCCCAATGAAAAGTTTCTCATTGGGCTTACATTCAAAATTAATACCTAAATCTTAATCTTGAAGTACTGCTAATTCATTGACAACATCCACTACTCCTGGAGCATTCCATGCCAATCGTTCAGCTTCATCTTTTTGGAATAAAGAATCAACTGATCCACGAAGAGTAACTTTATTTTTGTTAACACTTACTTTAATCTTACGATCATCAACCAACCAGCTTCTTGACAAAGCATTTTCGATATCTGTTCGTTCAACAACATCCGGGATTTTTGATTCTAGTTTGATTTTATTGGTTACTCCTTTTACCCCAATCAAATCAGAAACACATTTTTGAGCGGCCTCTCGTTGGTAATTCCATTCAACTGATCCTTCAAGTGTAACCCAGCTATCCTCTACTTTTAATTTAATTTTTTCATCAGGAACAGACCAATTCCATTTCATTGCCGAAAGTGCTTCTTCTGCAATTTCTTCATCCCTTTTACGCAATGTGTTTTCAAAATCAACATCAATTTCTTCCACAACAGCACGAACACCGACTACACTTTTTGCCGCAGTTTCAGCTTCCATTTTTTTTGTAAAACTATTTACCGTCCCCGATAAAGTTACTATTCCATCTTTAGCCGTAACTCCAATTTCAGCGGCCTTTAACAGTGGTTGCCACTTGATTGCATCTTGCACATCTAATTGCAATTCTTCATTTGATTTCATACATTTAATTTTTAATTAATATTTAATTCTAACAGTTCAAAGTTCTTTTATTTACAAGGGTTTTAGCTTACATACTTTAAGTTTTGATTTACAAGTAACAAACAAAAAAACCGCCTAAATTTCTTTAAGCGGTTTCCTACAGATCAATTAATTGACTACTTTCTGATTTCTAGTTTTTTCGAAATCTGACCAGATTCTAAAATAATATCCAAATAATAAGTTCCTGCTGAATAAGAACTTACTGAAATGGTACATACTTCATCATCTACTCTTTTTTCAAGAAGCAATTGACCGGTTATTGAAAACAGTTTTATGTGTTTTATTTTATCATTACTTGATGATAGGTTAATTATATCACTCGCTGGATTTGGATATACTTCCAAATTAACAGATGATAAAGATTCAACACCAGATAAAACATCTACAACAAAGGTTGTCGCTAATGAACAATTATTTGCATCGGTAACTGTTATTAGATAAGCCCCTGGACTTAAATCAGTTAAATCAGCATTAGTGGAACCGTTAGACCATTCGTAATTGTAAGGGCTGGTTCCTCCTGTAATTGTAATATCAATTTCGCCATTAGCCGCTGAAACTGAAGAAGCATCAGTAATATCAGCATTAAGAACCAACGGTGAGTTAGGTTCATCAACTACATAAATTTGCGAACCACTACATCCGTTATGATCAGTTATTGTTAATGAATATGTTCCAGCTGTTAAATTAGCATTTAAAGCACCATCCATTTGGTTTGACCAATCAAAAACATATGGTGCATAGCCTCCTGTTACTGAAACAAGGATGGACCCATTATCACCTCCGGCACATGTTACATTTGAAATATCAGTCGCAAGATTAATTAAGGCAGGTTCAATCACAAAGCGATAAACATTGATAACACAATTATTCGCATCCTTAACTTGTAATAGATAAAATAAATTCCCAGGTAAACTGTCAAATTGACCATTTGAAGAGTATGTTCCTTGAGAAATACTATACATAAATGGAGAAACACCTCCAGTAGCCGTAACTGCTATTTCACCATCGTCAGCACCGTAACAACTAACATTAAGAACAGATGAATTTACATGTATTGGAGAAGGTTCAGTAATAACAAAATTCTTTGTTGTACTACAATTAGCTGCATCTTTAATAATTACCGTATAAGCACCGGCCAACAAATTATTAAAAGTTGATCCCGATTGGTAAGAAAACCCATTGTTTATACTATAAACAAAAAAGCCGGCACCTCCTGAAGCTGAAACGTTCACTACACCTGTTTGAGCACCATGACAAAGTACATTTGTTGTAGATGTTACAACTAAAAATGCATTTGGCTGCGTCAAGGTTTTTGCAATAGTATCGATACAACCATTTGCATCTTTCACCTGGATGATATAATTTCCTGCAGTTAAACCTGAAAATACAGGAGATGATTGAAAATTAATCCCATTTTTACTATACTGCAAAGTTCCTGTACCTCCAGTTACACTGGAAATTGAAATAGAACCATCACTACCCCCATTACAAGATACATTCTGAGAAGTAGATGCTGCAATTGTCGGTCCACCTGAAGATGCTACAACTCCTGAAACAGTTGTTTTACAATTCGAACCATCTTTTACAACGATAAAATACGTACCAGCATCCAAACCTGAAAATAGGCCATTTGAGGTAAATGTTACACCATCTGAACTATATTGAAAATTGGATCCACTACCACCAGATGCAACAACCATTAGAGCACCATTCGAAGAAGTACAAGTGGCATTCGTTGTATTTACCATTGCTGTAATAGGATTTGGTTGAGTGACTAATATTGAATCCACACGTTGACAATGATTCATATCTTGTGTTGTAATTCCATACATTCCAGCTGGTAAATTTTCAAATAAACCTGAAGATTCAAAATGAATTCCATCAATACTGTAGATATATGAACTTGTACCGCCGCTTGCAACCATTTGAATAGATCCATTAGATGATCCATTACATGCAGCATTAATTTTTGTGTGGCTTGCTGCTAATGGTGTTGGTTGAGTAAGTATAACTGTTTGAGTTTTAATACAACTTGTAATATCCCGTACGTAAACAGTATAGGTACCGGCAACTAAATCAGTAAAAACAGAAGATGATTGATAATTAATTCCGTTGATACTATAGCTTCTGGTTCCTGTTCCACCTGTTGAAACGACAGATATACTTCCATCATTTTCACCAAAACACGTTGGTTTGGTTGTAGTTGCAGTTAAATTCAATTCTTGACCTTGTGTAATAATAACACTACCTAAACTCAAGCAACCCGCATTGTCTCTCGCTGAACATAAATAAGTACCTGCTGTAAGACCATTAAAAATTCCCGAAGTCTGATAGGTAACCCCATTATTTACACTATATTGAATTGTTCCTGTACCTCCAGTAGAAGATAAAGAAATTGAACCATCTGAACCATTAAAGCAACTTACATTTGTACTGTTAGGAGTATTTAAAGAAGGCCCAGCAGATGAATTTACGAATACCGTTGTTGAAACTGTACATCCATTAGCATCTTTAACCGTAAGTAAATAGGTGCCAGCATTCAAATTAGAAAAAGTACCACTTGATACAAAAGATCCCGTATTCAATTTGTATTGTAACGGTGCTACTCCTCCTGTGGCATTGCATGTAAATGAACCATTTGCCAATCCACAAGCTGCATTTGTTGTTGAGATTGTATTAAAAGCAATACCAGATGGTTGCGTTATACTAAAAGATGTTGATGCTGTACATCCTTTTGCATCTTGAATGTTCAAGGTATATGTTCCAGCAGTTAATCCAGAAAAGGAAGCTGATGATTGCGATGCTCCTCCATTCAAATTGTAAGTATAGGGAGTTGTACCATTTGTTCCAACAGCTGTAATACTTCCTGAATTCCCATTATTACACAAAACATTTGTAATGTTTGATGCAGCAACGCCAAGTCCAACTGAAATGATTTTTGAATAGGATTTTGTACATACGCCAGACCATCCTTCAATCTTAGTTGTTAGTGTTACGGTATATGAGCCTCCCGAACTAAAAGAATGGGATGGATTCATTTGATGAGAAACAGCTGATCCATCGCCAAAATCCCATGTATAAAAGAAATTTGAACCTGAGTATTGCGTTTTCCCAATCAGATTAAACATACTATCCTTCACTAATTGCGATTGATTTTCAAAAGCAACAGATGAATTAACCGAATAACAAGATGAGTTCGTATTGAATAATGGCAAATTCCAATTTGCAAGGGTTGGAATGAGATAAAAATCACCATTTTTTGAAAAACTATTCATCGCACTGGCCCAATTAAATCCGGTTGATGTACCCGCTAATGATGCCAAATCTTGACTGAGACCTTCTCCATTTCCTGTATACTTCAGATCAAAGGTATTACCATAAGGGAATCCATTTATTATCTCAACCGTTATTGCAAAACGATTTGAAATATTTACCCCACCTGGGAAGGTAACATCAATATATCCGGCCAAATTATCGGGGTAAGACCACCAAATATGATTAACTGTAGCTATTGACGATGTTGGCCTTCCACTTAAATCTACATTGTAAACCCCAATCTTTAAGGGTACACCAGAGAGAAATCCAATAGTAGGGTTTGTACCGTGTACTCGTACACTTGTGATTTTTCCGGTACCAGAATAATTGTAGGTTTGAGCAGCTTTTTCCTCAAATCCATTTTTGAGTTGTACGTAGCCTGTTGGCCCTACATTTTTTGAGACGACAAAACCGTTTAAGTCAGTTGCACAAGGTGTTTGCGCATGCCCATTAAAAAGCCACAAACAGACACCTGTGGCCAAGAGCGTAATTTTTCTTTTCATATTTAACTATTTTAATGAATAATACTTGATGCAAAGTTCAAGCGTGATCAATTGAAATAGCTTACACGAATATAACTATGAATTGTAAAAATCAATCAATACTAAAAAATAGTGTAAAAAAAGGAGGGATTAACGTATAAGTTTATTCAAAAAGTTAATTAAAATCACAACCTTTCAAGCGGAGTTTTAACACCATCAACAAGTGAATAGCAGGCTAATTTATCTTTAAAAACAGATGATTTAAAAATTGAACGATTCAATAACATTCGAACACATTCTTGAATTCCTTCAACAATTGAAGGATGTGGATGAATCAATTCTGAAAGAACCTCTATTGGCATATTTAATTTAATTAACAATCCAATGGCTTGAATAGCAGTGGAAGCATGCGCTCCAACAACTCGCATTCCTAAGATTCGCATTTCTTTGTCATTGGTAACGATAATTTTGAAAAAGCCTTGTGTTTGGCGCATGGCAATTGCGCGAGTAATTAACGAATAATCAAGCTTAACTACTTTTACAGGAATATTTTGTTCAATAGCTTGTTGCTCATTAATTCCCACCGCAGCCACCTCTGGATTCAAGAACATGATGGTACAAATATTATCGTAATTCAATAATTCTGGTTTGTTTCCAAATGCTTTTTCAACCGCATGCCTTGCCTCAATTTCACCCATATTTACCAAGGCAATCCGTCCTGAAACATCTCCAACTGCATAAATATTTGGAATATTCGTTCGGGTATCTTCATCTCCAATATGTACCCCTCTTTTTGACATTTCAACACCTGCATTTTCAAGACCTAAATTCTCAATATTTGGTTGACGCCCAATAGATAAAAGTGCTTTTTCTACCCGGATCACTTCTCTACTTCCATCGGGATAGGATAATTCATATTCAACTTCACCCTCTACTTTTTCTAGCCTTTCGAGCTTGGCATTTGAATGGATAGTGACTCCCCTATTTGTTAAATTTTTAGCTACCAATTTAGAAATATCTAAATCTTCAAATGGTAAAATATGATCTTGTCTATCAATAATATAAACTTTCGTCTTCCCAAAATTTGAAAAAATTGTTGCGTATTCACAACCAATTACCCCGGCACCTACAATTACTAAACTTTTGGGGAAATCATCTATATTATCAATACCATCACTCGTCAAAATTATCTTTTCATCCACATCGATATTATCCATTTTCCGAGGTCTACTTCCTGTAGATAAAATGATATTATCGCCCCAAACCACTTTCTCTGAACCTTCATGATAAATGCTAACCTCATTTTTAGATACTAATTTTCCAAATCCACGTTCATAAGTCAGCAACTTATTCATGGTCTCGGTTTGAAGCAATTTTATGTGAGAGGAATACTGAAATTTTCGTTCAAATATAGCTTCTGCCAAGTTTTGTTTAACGTCTTCCCAAGAGATTTCAAATTTGCTCCTCCCTTTTGAAACAATCATATCATTAACATCCCTTGTACGGTTTGATAACTCCCATAACGTTTTGGATGAAAGAGCTCCGTTGTACACACCAGCCCCGCCAACTTTGTCTTTTTCAATTAAGCAAACACGCTTTCCAAAGTCTATTCCTCTCATTGCTGCTGCATACCCCGCAGGTCCTCCCCCGACAACAATTAAATCAAATCGTTCCATATTATTTGTAAATTCGCTGTAAATATAGAAAAACACTTGCATTGTGTTTTCATTTTTAACATTAGAGTGAATACTGTTGATAAAAATAGTTTAGACAAAGCCAAAACTGATTTTAAATTAAATCAGAAAGCGCTCGTGAATTTAAAACGAAAAAAATCGGGAGAAGTAGACGAGTTATTTCATTCAAAACATATTCAGGAATTCAAAAAAATGGATTGTTTAACGTGTGCAAATTGCTGTAAAACAACCAGTCCCATTTTTAGAGAAGCTGATATCCGCCGAATCTCAAAACACTTGAAGATTAAAGAAAGTAAATTGATTGCTGATCTTTTGCGTATGGATGAAGATGGCGATTGGGTTTTAAAGAGTTCACCTTGTTCATTTCTAAATACGGACAACACTTGTTCAATCTATGAATTTCGACCCTTGGCATGCAAAGAATACCCTCATACTGATCGTAAAAACATGTCACAAATTCTTGATTTAACGGCCAAAAATACATTAGTTTGTCCTGTTGTTTCAAGAATAGTTACACAAATCAGTTCTTCTGAAAAAAACAAATAACATGGATATTATCAAGTCAAAAGAACATAAAGAATTCCGAAAATACTTTTTAACAC
>JBIKQS010000003.1:0-25878 GCA_044349575.1 Crocinitomicaceae bacterium | reverse complement strand
GAAGCAATTTTACCACCATTAGTTTGTACTGGATCCAATGTTGTACCATTTACACGTTCAACGAATGAATTCTTTGCTGTTAACATTCTTGTTCCTGCTGGTGGAGAAAATAACTTCACCTACAATGGAGCGGGAGGGGTAATAAATGCAGCTAACTTTACTTTTGTTCCAGGAACCTTGAATGCTTGGATGTACGCTCAAATTGATATGACTGGAATAGTTCCTGTTCAACAAGGTTCAAGAATTGAAAATAATTCAGTTAAATTTCATATGGGGGTTATTCATGGAGGCTCCAGTTCAGGTTGTCGTTTTGGATATTTTAGTGATTTTGCTTCTTTGCGCTATGAAATACAATCTACAAATAATACATATTGTGCAGGAGAAACAATCCAGCTTTCATCTAATGTTTTACCTGGCGCGACTTATTCTTGGACGGGCCCCAATAATTTTTCTGAATTAGGTTCCTCTGTTTCAATTATAAATGCGCAATTGGCAGATTCCGGTCTTTATGTTGTTTCGGGTCAACTGCCTGATGCATGTGTTTTGTTACCAGATACTATTGAAATTGTAATAATTGAACAACCTTCATTTCCAGAGATATTTCATAATGGACCTTGGTGCATAAATGAAAATGGAATGATTTGGCATACTATTCCGGCAAACTTAGGTTACCAATGGACGGACCAAAATGGTACTATTTTAACTCAAAACGATACTTTATATTTTAATTCTCCACTTTCAGTAGGCACATTAAGTGTAAATTTAATTGCGAGCCTCAATAATTGTGTTTCCGGGATTTCGACTGAAATAATTACAATTTATAATTTACCTCAAGTAAGTATTAACCCACCGTTCGAGGTCTGTGGTGATGAAATTGACCTATCTGTTAATGCTATAGTTTCTGGAGGAGACCCAATTGATAGTATTTTTTGGTATGATGTTACCAATGATTCATTTATTGGGCAAGGAACCAGTATTCAAGGATATACTCCTCCAACAGAACCAGAAACCTCTGTTATGATTTCGGCCAATGCTTTAAGTGAAAATGGTTGTTTTAATGCAGATACGGTTGATATTTTGTTTCACGCAATTCCAAATATTTCAGCTAATTATACAGATTTATGTAATGGAGAAGACGTTTTGATTAATATTCAAGAGGATTGGATTGGGGTTCCTAGTAATTTGGATGCAATTTCGGGAACAATGAGTTTTGGAGATGGTACGAGTCAATTGAATCCTACCTGGAATTTTATAAAAACATATCCAGGTCCAGGTACCTATATAATCAATTATCCTGTTGAAAGTAATAATGGGTGTTTTGATACTTTGCAGTTCGACATTACTATACAAGGCATTCCTGCTGTAGATGTTATTGTTGTACCGAAGTGTGTGGAAAAAGCAGATATTTCAGCAGATATTCAAGGAGGTACTTTTCAATTAGATTCTATGTTATGGAACTTTACAGGTTTTACGTCATCTAATCAACAAAATTTTGAGCAATCTTTCCCTGGGGGTGGTTCTGTCAGTGGGGTTTTAACCCTTTGGTCGAATATTGGCTGTGAATTTGAATTTCCTTATCAATTTGAAATAGAACCAAGTATAGATTTTCTTGAATTGGTCATACCTAATGTGATTACTGCAAATAATGATGGAATTAATGATAAAATTGAAATTAATCCATTATTTGAAAATTGTTTCAGCTATGAATTAACTATTCTTAATAGATGGGGTACAAAACTATTTACCACAACTTCAAGTTTAAATTCATTTGAAGGAAAGGATACTAATGGAAATGAATTAGTTTCAGGAGTATATTTTTATACATTAAAAAGTAATCAGGGTGAAAAACACGGTTTTATTACCTTGATTAGGTAATTTTTTGTTCTCACAACCTTTAAATCGAGGAACTAAACGTATTACCGCTCATTAAAATCTAGTCTAACTTCAATAAAGTGATGGAAATTTATTTGGATTAACCTCGTGCATAATAGCATAAACTTTTTCGATTATATCATCTATACTTGGTTTAGAAAAATAATCTCCATCCGTTCCATAAGCTGGTCTATGGTCTTTTGCTGATAATGTTTCAGGTGAACCATCCAAATGATAAAACGCCTTTTGTTCTACTAAAATTTTATCTAAAATATAAGCCGTTGCACCACTTGATACATCCTCATCCACAATCAGTAATCGATTTGTTTTCTCAATTGATTCAGCAATAATTCCATGAATATCAAAAGGAATAAGTGTTTGTACATCAATTAATTCAACATCAATTCCAAGTTCTAAAAGTTGTTTAGCGGCAACTTCGCACAAATTAAAGGTTGAACCGTATGAAACCAAGGTTAAATCAGCACCTTCTTTTACGATTTCAGGTATTCCAAGTGGCTCATTGAATTCGCCAATATTATCAGGCATTTTTTCTTTGGTTCTATATCCATTTAATGGCTCAATAACCAGTGCAGGATCATCTGAAGATAATAAAGTATTATAAAATCCAGCTGCTTTAGTCATATTACGTGGAACACAAATATACATACCTCGTAAAGCGTTGACAATCATACCCATAGGGGATCCGCTATGCCAAATCCCTTCAAGTCTGTGACCTCTTGTTGAAATAATCAAAGGAGCTTTTTGCCCTCCCTTAGTTCTATACTGAACAGTTGCTAAATCATCAGACAATATTTGAATAGCATACAGCAAATAATCAAGATACTGTATTTCAGCAATTGGTCGCAATCCTCTCATCGCCATGCCAATACCTTGCCCGACAATGGTACATTCTCTAATTCCAGTATCAAATACACGATCAATACCAAATTGATTCTGAAGACCTTCTAATGTTTGATTGACACCACCGATTCCTCCAACATCTTCTCCAAAAACTATAACCTCAGGCATCTTTGAAAGAATTTTTCGGTAGTTTTCTCTCAAAATAATTCTTCCATCTTCCATAGTAGAGTCATTTGAGTAAATAGGTGAAATTGTTGGAACTTGTAAAGCAGATTTTTTCGATTCAGAATACAATAACGAACTGTATCGTTCAAAATTTAAGCCTATTTGTTGTTGAATCCAGTTTGATAAATTTGCTTTTGAAGGAGCCTTGTCTTTAATAGCATATCGTAAACATTTTCTTACCACTGAAAAAATATCTTTGCGAACAGGTTCAAATGCCTTCTCCAAACTTTCAATTTCTCTTTCAATAAATACTTTATTGGATGATTCAGAGGCTAACTTTTTCAATAAAATTAAGGCTTCATTTAAATCTTGATTAATTTCATGTGTAAATGATTTCCAGGCCTTATTCTTAGAATCTCTTACGTTTGCTTTTGCTTCTGAATGTATTTGATTAAGTTCATCTTCGGTTGCTAAGATTGAACCTGCCGAATTAAACGAAAGAATAAATTCTTTGAATTTTGTTATACAATCATATTCAATTTCCCATTCTAAACGTTCTTTTGACTTATATCTTTCGTGAGAACCAGATGTAGAATGACCTTGAGGTTGGTTTACTTCTTGAACGTGAACTAATACAGGGACATGTTCTTCTCTAGCAATTTTTGCTGCTTTTTCATAGGTTTCACAAAGATGAACATAGTCCCAACCTTTTGTTAGTAATATTTCAAAGCCTTTTTTATCTTCGGTACGCTGGAAACCAGCTAATGCTTCAGAAATACTACCTTTCGTTGTTTGAAATTCACGCGGAACAGAAATACCATAACCATCATCCCAAACAGACATTACCAGTGGAACTTGTAATACACCAACCGCATTTATGGACTCCCAAAATGGACCTTCTGAGGTAGATGCATCACCAATTGTTCCAAAAACAATTTCATTCCCTTTATTCGTGAATTTCTTAAAATTTTCGTTTTCTTGAATGGCCTCGTTATTTCTATAAAATTTTGAAGCAAACGCAAGTCCAACAAGTCGAGGCATTTGTCCAGCAGTGGGTGAAATATCTGAAGAACTATTTTTCTGGTTCATCAAATTTTTCCATTCGCCATTTGAATCGAGATTCCTGGTAGCATAGTGACCACCCATTTGTCTTCCTGCTGAAAGTGGTTCTAGTTCTACATTTGTATGCGCATATAAACCTGCAAAATATTGTTCCAATGTTAGTTGGCCAATTGCTAGCATCATTGTTTGATCTCTGTAATATCCAGATCTAAAGTCACCATCTTTAAATTGTTTGGCAAGGGCAATTTGAGCTAATTCCTTTCCGTCGCCAAAAATTCCAAATTTTGCTTTACCTGTAAGTACTTCTTTTCTTCCAAGAATAGAAGCTTCACGTGATTCACAAGCGAGTCTATAATCAGCTATTACTTGAGCTTTAAACGTTTCAAAATCTATTTTTTGAGGCGAATCAATTGTCGCAGTCTTTGCCATATTACATTAAGATTGTTCTTTTACAAAGATAAAAAATAGATTGCAGATTATTTTAGAAAATTGACGTTCAACTCAGGTATTTTTGAAATGTGAAAATAAAACAATATATATTAGTGAGTTACAACTAATATTTCGGAAGAAAATGGATCAATTTCTTGTATTAATTCACGCATCAGGTTGAGAGAGCCATCTGGACAAAAAGTGAAAAAGTGAAAATAGCGTTCTTGTGGAATGGTATCAGGAACTAATTTATTCTTTATTTGTTCGATTTGCTTTATTTCAACATCATGTTTCGAGGAAATTTGTTTTTGTACTTTTACCTTTAGCCGTTCAGTGATTTTTTCTAGATTTTTCCATTCACTTTCCAAAAAGCTTTCAATTTCTGGCGTATTTTTTTGAAAAATTTCTCGTGATTCAAGCAAAGCAGAAGTTATATGTTTGTCTACGCTTTCCCAATTCAGATTTGTATAATCTTGGGTAGATTGTATATAGGTTTTTTTTAACTCATCAAATGTGTTGTTTATAAAATTTAAGAATGAAAATCTGAAGTTATTGAGTTTTTTTTCCGTTGTTGAATCAATATAGTAAATAGAAATACGATTAATTAAAATAGGGTAGGGAATAGAGTAACTGATAAAATTATTCTTGAGTTGCATCCAATAACTTAATTCACCTGGACCACCAATATATGCGATATTAGGCAGAATTAATTCTTGAAACAACGGTCTCAAAAAAACATTGGGAGAAAATGATTCTGGTTTATCTTCGATATCTAACAATAGCTTTTCTTTTGATATTTCTATATCAGAAATGAAAAATTTATTATCCTTAAATTGAATTTTTGATCGTCTATTTTCTGAAAGCTTAAAGAAATTTATTGGTTGAATTTTGGCTTGAGGTTCAAATCCATGTTGAATTAGCAGCGAGTCTGTTTCTGATACATTCTTGTGTGTTGAAAATTCATTGATTTCATTTTTAATAAGTGGAATCAATTGATTTTTTAAAATTTTAGAATTTGGATCTAAAACTAACAATCCATAATCCTTGAATAGGGAGGTTAAAAAACGAATAAAACCCTCAGACAATGTTTTCCCTTCAAATGCAGATATATGATCTTTTATTTCTTTATACTCACTGTTAGAGAAAAATTCTGAAATTGAATTTTTAATAACATTAAAATTCTCATCCAATGCAAACTCTCCAGTTGCACCATTAAAATCATTCTCCCAGTAAAAGTTTTGGTTAAAAATAGTAGTTTCTGAAATTTCTGATTTATCATGATCCTCGGAAGCAAGCCAAAAAACAGGAATGAAATGGTATTCTGGGTAGAGTTCTTTGAGCTTTTGAGTAATGGAAATACAATGTATTATTTTATAAAAAAAGAAAGCGGGACCTCCAAATAAAGTAAGTTGTTGACCTGTAGTTATAGTAAATGAATTTTCATTTTCCAGAAGCTCTATATTTGTTTCAATTGAACCTGAAATTTCAATTCCATTATATTGATTTTCAAAATGAGTTTTTAATAACTTTCGACTGTCTGAAGAGAAGTTATCTTTTTTTACATGGATTTGTTTCTTAATGGATTCTAATGAAAAGGGGAGTCCGATAAAGTCAGATAAGGATTCTTGATTTTCAGCTAATTTGATCTGAGTATCATTATAGTAGTCAAAAAGTTTTCGGGAAAAGGTTTGAATTTTCATAAGATAGGTCAAAAAAAAAGACCATCCGAAGATAGTCTTTTAATATAATATAGTGAAAGAATTATTTGATTAAAGAGGAGAATGATGAGTTAGATGTAAAGCTACGGAACTCCTTATCTTTTCCAGCTTTCTCTTTTAAAGATGCATTTTTACTAATTGCACTTTTCAAGTTTGAAACTGTACCATCAACGTTATTCAAACGAGCATTTGCTACTGCTTTCAAATAAAACCATTCTGCTGTTTCTTTAACTGTACAACCGTCTAAGGTTTTGATAGCCTCATCTGATTTACCGTTTAATAATTGAGCTAATGCTAAATTAAATGAACTGCTACCTTTCATGGAATTAACAGCCTCAGCATATTTTCCTTTCTTAATACTGAAATACCCCGTATTGAATTTGGCTTCAGCTAATGAGTTTTTATCCAATAATTTTTTTGCTGTTTCAAAATCACCTTTTTTACCTGCAACTGCAGCAAGGTTGTTTTTATTTTCAGCTGAATTTTCAATTTTCCCTGATTTTTCAAAATAGCTCTTAGCTTCGTCGTATTTTCCTTGTTCATACATCAATACTCCCATATTGTTAAGAACTAATTTGTCATCAGACTTCACTCCAATAGCAGTAGTGTAAATTGTTTGTTTTGTTTTAAGATCACTTGTAACTTCAGCTGCTTGAATAAGTTCATCTAATTTCAATGATGAAGGATTAGATGCTCCTATCGATTTTAATTCATCATTTGAATAACCTACAACACTATAAGAAATAACTATTTCTGCTCTTCTTAATTTTGGAAAGATGTCTTTTTCGATTTCACTAAATACTTTTGAAATTTCTTTAATTTTCTTCTCTCGTGTATCTAAATCAGATGTTTCTTTAATAACACGAGTAATTAAACTTTTTTCATCAGAAGCTAATGTACTTTCATTCAATTTAGCAACAAATCCGTCAAAATCTTCTCCAAGTCCTTTTGTTTTCGATAATAATTTCAAATCAATTGCAGGATATTTGGTATCTTTTAATAAAGTTTCAATAGCCTTAAGCGCTGTAGAAACACGACTATCAGAAAGGGTAACATTTTTACTCTCAACTCCATCCGGACAAGCAAAACCATTTACTGAAATACTTTTGATTACCACTCTTGAGTTTCCAGCATTTGTTTGTAACCATTCTTTTAACGCAACAATATCAGCATCTTTCATTTCATTTGGTCTCAATTCAGAACGACCTCTGTCGAAATTGATAGTTGCACTTGTCGAAAAATCTTTCGTTTGAATATAATCTTGTTTTAAAGAAACAACTTTGAAATCTGGTTGAACAAGAAATGGAGTAATGATTGTACCTTCTCCAATTTTCTTTGATTCAAATGCTTCCTTTTTCTTTTCTTTAGTACCAATAGCTCCTTTATATGCTTTGAGACTTACTTCAAGATCTGAACTTTCAAAGCTTGGATCGTATGCGTAAGTTCTATCATAAACTACTTTTCCTCCTGGCTTAAATGGAATAGACTTTTCACCAATTTGAATTTTCTCTCCTGCAACTTTTACAGGCTCAAGAGACTGACTTCCTAATTTTGGAGTGATTTCAGCTACAATTTTCTTTTTGATACCTTTCTCAGGAACTTTAACTTCAATTTTAACACGTACTGAATCGCCATGCATTTCCAAAGGATCTGGTGTAACTGTATACGTCAATTCTTTAAGTGAATCACAACTTGAAAGAGAAATCCCTGCTAAAACTAATGCTGAAATTTTGAAAGTTTTAATTTTCATAATATGAATTATCTAATTTTACTATTGAATGCAAATTTACACACAAAATTTAACTTGCCAAGGTTGTAAAGAATTTTTTTAATTTATTAACTGTTTTAAGGTTAATTTAATACAAGGATCAAGCAAATTCGGGTTTAGTTCATGCAAAGGATTTAAAACAAATTCACGTAAGTGGTATCTAGGGTGTGGTATTATTAATTCTTTCGATTGAAAAATAAGTTGATTGAAAAATACTATATCTAAATCAATGGTTCTCGATTCATATTGACCTTTTGATCGTGCCGATCTCCCTAATTGCTCCTCAATTTTTTTTAATGCGATCAACAATTCCTTTTCCGAAAGAGCTGTCTCAAATTCGATACATGTATTGAGAAACAGATCTTTTGTTTTCATTTCAACAGGTTCTGTTTCAATATATCTAGCCTGCTTGGTTACCTTTCCTATGGTTGTGTTTAAAATAGAAATTGCATTGTCAAGATGTGCTTTTTTATCTCCAATATTTGAACCTAAGGCAATATAAGCAACATTTATTTCTTCTCTTCCCACTGAAAAGTATTGATAAGATTAATTAAATCTGTTTTGATGTAATTGAGCGTGGGTTGTAAAGAATCATAGTTTGGTTTTCGTCTGATTAGTAGTTCAGAACGTACAAAGTGATTGGTTGAATCAGTTAAATAAAATTGAAAATTCGTTGCTGAATTCCCAATAAATTCATAGAGACTACCATATACTTTTTTGTCCTTGAATACAAAATTTGTATCTTTCAATCCTCTTGCCCTTGCTTTATGAAAATCAATTTTTTCAAAGGTTTTGTTAATATGTTTAGATAGAGAATTTACGCTGTCAATTTTATGATACTGAAAATATAAGTCTCCGTCAATTTCTTTTCCCAAATATAAAATGAGAGAATCCTGCTCTTTAAAGTTCGTTCTAACAGACCAGAGTTTTGGAATATTAAATGTGTAGTTCGATGTATCCGAAAATTTTTGGTAAGCATGAGCGGGCAAGTCCACCATTAAATGTGTTGGGGGTTTTGGGATGTAATTATCCTCACTGCAACTCACAAAAACAACTAAAACAAAAGAAAAAAGTAATATTTTCATGGATCTAATGGGGTAAATTTTCAGTATTTGGAATAACACACTTAACCATTTTTATCCTTCTTTTATCTGAAGATTCAACGATTAATTTTATGTTGTCACAAGTTATGAATTCATTGTTTTTCAGAATTCTTCCGGCTTGTTCAATGATAAATCCTCCTAATGTATCGGATTCACCTTTGGTGTTTTCAAATTCTTTGCTGTCAATATCAATCACTTTGTAAAAATCTACTAGAGCGGTTCTGCCCTCGAAAATATAGGTGTGATTATCAACTTTTGTATATACAATTTCAGTTTCATCAAATTCATCTGTAATATCTCCTACGATCTCTTCTAAAATGTCTTCCAGTGTAATTAATCCTGCTGCACCGCCATACTCATCTACAACGATTGCCATGTGCATTTTCATCTTTTGAAATTCTTTTAATAGGTCATCAATTTTTTTATTTTCCGGAACAAAATATGGTTTACGAATTACTTTTTTCCAGTCAAATGTTGGTAATTCATTGAGATAAGGTAGTAAATCTTTGATATATAAAATACCGATAACATTATCAAGTGATTCTCGATAAACAGGAATTCTTGAGTATCCAGATTCTAAAATGATGGCTAATAATTCTTCGGCATTTTTTTCTTCGTCCATTGCTGATATCTCAATCCTAGATCTCATTATTTGAGATGTTTCAGTATTTCCGAATTTCACAATACCTTCTAATAATTTTTGTTCCTCAATGGAGCTGTTTTCTTCCTTTGTTAATGCTAACGCTTGCTCTAGATCATCTGAAGTGATTTTTACAGAACTATTTTTATTTAACCTATTAATGAAAGCACCGCCATTTACCAAAAGAAATTTTATCCAAGAAATTGGAGGGGTTATGCTCAAATAATAGAGTGGTTTAGATGTTAATTTAGCAACGAGTACTGCATGTTTGTTTGCATAGATTTTTGGGAGCACCTCGCCGGTTAACAAAATAATAAAGGTTATTCCAATTACATCCATCAAAAACCGAACGATTGAATTAGTTTCATTTTCAGCAGGAAATATTTCATTCAAAACGAATGAGGATAAAATAACAACCCCGACATTAACCATATTATTGGTAATCAATATCGTGGCAAGTAAATTCCGAGGATTATCGAGTAATTTCTGAATCAATTTTGAGTTTGTACTTTCATCTTCTTTTAAATCTTCTAATTCTTTCGGGCCGAGAGTGAAAAATGCTGATTCAGAGCCCGACATCATGGCAGAAATAACCAATAAAATACAAATTATTCCAATGTAAATAGCAACGTTACTACTTATTCCTGCTTGATAAATAAATTCTTGTTCCAAGAAGATTGTTGTTTTCATCGTTGAATTAGGTAGATTAACTAGAAAGGCAGAATGTCATCGTCTTGGTGAGATAAATCATTCATTGGAGATGGGGGAGAAGGAGCTCCCTCGTTCGAGAAAAACTTAGATTTGCTCACTTGATCGGTTGACTCATTTTTGGGTGATAACATTGTAAGTTGCTCAGCTATTATTTCTGTATTGTACCTCGTATTACCCTCTTTATCTTGCCAAGATTTTTTTCTAAGCTTACCTTCAATATAGACCTTCATTCCTTTTTTAAGGTAATTTTCGACAACATCAGCAAGACCTCTCCAAACAACTATGTCATGCCAGTCAGTAAGTTCTTTTTTTTCTCCAGATACTCTGTCAGTATAGGTTTCAGATGTTGCTAAAGTAAAGGAGGCTACTTTTACTCCGACATCTAATAAACGAATTTCAGGGTCTTTTCCAAGATTTCCAATCAAAATCACTTTATTAACAGATCCAGACATAATTGAAACAAATGTACAAAGTTTTGTTGGTTTCTTGACAACATTTCGTAGTTGCTTATTTTTATATTTTTCAACTCTTTTGGTTGAGCCGAAAAAATTTGTATCTTTGCACCCTTAAAATTAATTATTTATGAATCGAGGTTTCGAACCTCACAACGTAAAAAAGTATGGCAACAAGAATTCGTCTTCAAAGACACGGTAAAAAAAACAAAGCGTTTTTTCATTTGGTAGCAGCTGACAGCAGAGCGAAAAGAGATGGTAAATTCATCGAAAAGTTAGGTACTTATAATCCTAATACAAACCCTGCAACAATTGATATTAATTTTGAAAAAACATTGACTTGGGTTCAAAATGGTGCGGAAATGAGTGATACTGCTCGTGCCATTTTATCATACAAAGGAGTTCTTTACAAAAACCACTTAATTAAAGGTGTTAAAAAAGGAGCTTTAACAGCTGAACAAGTTGAAATTAAATTTGCAGAATGGTTAGCAGAGAAAGACGCTAAAGTTTCTGGAAAGAAAGATTCACTTTCTAAAAAAGCAGATGAAGACAAAGCAAGTAGATTAAAAGCTGAAATTGCTGTTAATGAAGCCAAAGCTAAAGAAATTGAAGCAAAGAATACAGTTGAGGAAGAGGTAGTTGAGGAAGCTGAAGAAACTGCAACTGAATCAGTAGAATCCGTTGAAGAGGTAGCTTCAGAAGAAACTGCATCTGAAGAACAACCAGCTAGCGAAGAAGCAACGGAAGAAACAGCTTCAGAAGAATAAAAAATGGACATAAAAGATTGTTTCAATCTTGGTTATATTGCGAAACTTCACGGATTTAAAGGTGAAGTTTCGTTGTTTTTAGACGTCACTGATCCCTCTAATTACACAGAACTACAATTTGTTTATCTCGAAGTAATTCCCGGACAATTAGTTCCATTTTCTATTGAGAAAATGAAAGCAATGAATAAAGGTTTTGCTGTTGTACAGTTTAATGGTATTGATTCAGAAACTAAAGCAAAAGAAATCCTACGTAAAAATGCGTTCCTACCTTTGACAGTATTGCCAGAATTAAATGAGACTGAATTCTACGACCATGAAATTATGGGTTTTCAAGTAATTGACGTAAATGAAGGTGGTATTGGTTTGGCCCAACAAGTAATTGATTTATCTTCAAATCCCTTATTACAAATCGATTGGGATGGTAAAGAAGTATTAGTCCCCCTGTTCAAAGGCCTCGTTAAACGTGTAGATAGAAATTCTAAAGAATTGCTTGTAGAACTACCGCCTGGATTACTAGATCTCTATAAATAGACTTTCATTGTTTTCTGTTTTTAAATTCAAAGAATTTGATCTCTATCAAGACGGTGCGTCACTAAAAGTGGGAACTGATGCAATGGTTTTGGGTTCCTTTTGTAAAAATCCAATGGCTAAACTTGGATTAGATGTTGGAACGGGAATTGGTGTTTTATCACTTATGGTTGCTCAAACTCATCCAAATCTCACAATTGACGCAGTTGAAATTGACTATCACAATTGCATCTTAGCAAAATTGAATGTCGAAAAAAGTATATTTTCAACTCAAATTAATGTCCTCCAAGAAGATATTTTCACGTTCAGTCCTACACAGAAATATGATTTCATTTTTTCCAATCCACCATTCCATATTCAATCTTTAAAAAGTGATGAGCAACGATATGCCAATGCTAAGCATTTTTCTGATTATGAGTTTGCCTTATTTATTCAAAAACTTTCATCTTTGTTAACCAATAATGGAAAACTCTTTATGATTTTGCCATCCGAAAATTTAGTGGAGTTTCAAAAGCATTTGAATTTTAATAGCTTATATCTTAATGAAATAATTCATGTTTACGGCAAACCAAATCGTAAAAAACGAGAAATTGTTATCTGCTCAAAAGTAATGACAGAACTTAAAGAAATGGATTTTTTGATTCGAGAATCAAATGGTAATTATTCAAATGAATATATTGAACTCACAAAACCATTTCATGGAATTGCATTAGGATAGTCTCAAGAGTTCTAAAATTTCTGTCTGTACTTCAGTTCCTTTGTCAGAATTATACCATTTTTGAATTTCCTCTTTAATTTGATTGAGTTCCGGATTTTCTTTTTTCAGTTCATCAATAAATTCCTGACATGATTTTGGTCTAGGACCCCAGCGAAAAACATCTTTACCATTTCTTCGAGCCACCAGAACAGGTATGGATTTCGTTTGATTTGTAAGGTATGAATCAATTTCAGAATCAGGAGAGTCACGAAGTTGAAATTTTATATCAATTAATGAATTATAGGATCCTAATTTAATCAGAAACGGAACAGAATGAGCTGCATCACCACACCAAGGTTCTGAAATTATTAACCATTCCATAGGAGTATCAATTGCCAAAATAGCATCAATACATTCTGAATTAATTTCACCATTTTTGAGCCAACGATTAAATCTGGAATGATTAAGCTTTGTATATTCTAAGTAATCAATATTGGTATAAGGATCGGTTGTAATTTCTTGATTAATAATTGATTGAAATAAATCTTGGTACTCTTTTGTTGTCATTAAAATTGGCGTAAGTGTATTTTTTAATTAGTTAGATTGAAATTATTTTTCAAAGGAACAAAATTTATTTGTTTAAATTTCAAATTTCAGTTTAATTTTGACCAATGACTTCATTTGAAAATACAGAGATTGCATTCAAAAGTAAATCGGACTCCCAATTAAAAAGGGCTTATTTGCTTTTTAAAATAATATCATTTCCAATTATTGTAAAAATTGGTAAAATTATTACACCAATTGCGCTAAAATTACATTTGCCAATTCAGGGATTGATTAAGTCAACCATATTTAGTCAGTTTTGCGGAGGTGAGTCAATAAACGAATGTACAAATACGATCGATCATCTTGGAAAATTTGGAGTAGGGACAATTTTAGATTACTCCGTGGAAGGACAAGAATCTCTTGAAGATGTTGAGAATACGGTCAATGAAATTATAAGAACGATAGAACACGGGGCCGAGGATCCAAACATACCTTTTGCAGTTTTTAAAGTAACTGGTGTTGCTTCATTTTCGTTGTTAGAGAAAGTTTCATTGGCTACTTCATTGTCTACTGATGAGCAAAAAGAATTTCAAGAAATTGAAAGTCGTGTCGAACGGATTTGTCAAAGAGCATTTGATTGTAATTTACCTGTTTTCATTGATGCAGAAGAGTCTTGGATTCAAAAAGCAATTGATGACTTAGCTTTTAAAATGATGTGCAAATTCAATTCAAAAAGGGCCATCGTTTATAATACACTTCAAATGTACAGATGGGATAGATTGGAATTTTTGAAAACTTGTTTAACTGATGCTAAAGATCATTCTTTGGTTTATGGCGTTAAATTAGTGAGAGGGGCATATATGGAAAAGGAACGTCTACGGGCAGAAAAGCTTGGTTACATGTCGCCAATTCAGAATACAAAGGAAAATACGGATAATGATTTCAATGCTGCTTTAGAATTTATCTGTGAAAATCATGAATCCTTTGCTCTTTGTGCAGGAACGCACAATGAAAATAGTTCTATGCTATTAACTGATCTCATGAATAAACACGGCATTTCTAGTACAAATAATCGTTTTTACTTTGCTCAACTTTTAGGTATGAGTGATCACATTTCGTTCAACTTGTCCAATGCAAAATTTAACGTTGCGAAATACGTGCCTTATGGTCCTGTTAAAGAGGTTTTACCTTATCTTCTCAGACGCGCTGATGAGAATACATCTGTTGCAGGTCAAACTGGCAGGGAACTTTCACTCATTCAGCAAGAAAAAAAGCGAAGGTCTAACTCAAAATAGATATTGCAAATCTTATTGTGAGTATTTAAAATTATTTTCTACTTTTTTGTTGTATCGTCAATCATTTAGGTTATATTCGCATTACTAATTTTTTCAAATGTCACTATCAGAAATTGTGTTTTCAGTTGAGCAGACCCAAAGTTCTCAATTACATCAAGTTGATTGGGATAATCTTGCTTTTGGTAAAGTTTTTTCCGATCATATGTTTATCATGGAATATGAAAATGGCGGATGGAATGCTGGTGAGATAATTCCTTTTGGTCCGATTTCGATGCATCCTGCTATGTCTGCCATTCATTATGGACAATCAATTTTTGAAGGGTTGAAAGCCTATAGAACTGAAAATAATGAGGTTATAATTTTTCGTCCTGAAATGAATGCGGCCCGCTTTCAAGAGTCTGCCGAGAGAATGTGTATGCCTCCAGTGCCGCACGATATTTTTATTGAGGCGATAAAAAAATTAGTTGAGATAGATCAAAACTGGGTAAGTGGAAAGGAAGGTTATTCGTTATACATTAGACCATTTTTGTTTGCTACTGACGAATTGGTTGGTATTAAGCCTGCTGAAACCTATAAGTTTATGATAATTACTTCTCCCGTTGGAATGTATTATTCAGAACCTGTTCGTGTGAAAATTGAGGAGCATTATACGAGGGCCGCCAAAGGTGGAGTTGGAAGAGCCAAAGCAGCCGGAAATTATGGGGCATCCTTATATCCTGCAAAACAATGTCAAATTCAAGGTTACCACCAATTGGTTTGGACTGATGCTGTAGAGCATAAATACATTGAAGAATCCGGTACAATGAATATTATTTTTCAGATTGGTGGAAAATTGATAACACCATCGGAAGATGCGGATACAATTCTGAGAGGAATAACCAAACGTTCGGTAATTGAATTAGCAAAAAGTTGGGGAGTAGAGGTTGAAGAAAGAAAAGTTTCCGTTGAAGAAATTGTAACTGCTGCAAAAAATGGCACCTTGGAAGATGCTTTTGGTGCTGGAACAGCTGCTACAATTGCTCAAATAGCAATAATTGGTTACAGAGATGAACAGTTACATTTACCACCATTAGAAACAAGAGATTTGTCTAACAAGATAAAATATCACATGGATGGTATTAAATCCGGTCTAATCGAAGATTCCTTCGGATGGTGTTTGAAAATATAATTGTGGAATTTTAGATTTTTTGCATCTTTCTAACATGATGCGTTTATTTTTATATCTTGTTTTCTTTTTGACGAGTATTTCGGCTGTCTATTCGCAGCAAATTGTCGAGTTTACATTTATCGATAAAAAAACAGGCGAATCTGTACCAAACGTAAAATCAACTATTCAACGTATAAGTTCAACGCAAACATCATCAGATACTGCAAGTGTCTTTTATTCAAATAAAAAGGGAAAAATTTCTACTGTTGCTTCAGTAAATTCTATTATTGTTCTTTATGCTCAACATGCAATTTATGAAGATTTTCGACAAGGGTTTAAGGTGAAAAGTGAAGGGGAAGACACTTTAAAATTTGAGATTTTACTGAAGTCAGCATCACTGCAGATAATAAAAGAAGTTGTCATAAGAGCTCCGGGAATTCCAGATACGGTATATGGTTCTGAAAGTCTGAGTGTCGCGGATTTTGAGCTTCAGAAAAATGGTAAACTTGTTCTTTTGACCTATCCCAAACAGTTGAAAAAGGGAGGTGAGATTGTTTTGTTTGATGGAAAAGAGGTGCTTTCAACCATACCACTTACGGATATTCCAGAAAAATTGATTCGAGATTTTAGAGGAAATACGCATGTTATTTGTCAAAATGAAATTTTCACCCTTGTTTTATCTAAAAATGAAGTACAAATAGCTACCATTGAAAAGGATTATTTTTTACAATATATTGCTCCAATTGTTGATACAAACAGAACAAAAATGTACTTAAATAATTTTAATCCCGTTTACCCTGCCTTTGACTATTTTACGTTTGATCGGATTGATTCATCGTACAAAAAAATACTTCATATTGAGGATGATTTGATGATGGAACTTTATAAGTCTGAGTATAAATGGGTTGATGTACGCACAAAATTATGGGCGAAAAATAAGGAAATTGAATCTGGAATCTCAGCTGAAGTTTGGGTTGGGGCCAATTATTTTACGCAATCTATCTATTATGAAGAGGCATATGCGCCTCTTTTTCATCGAAATGATTCCATCTTTATTTTTGATTATAGCAAAGATAGGATGCTGATTTTTAATGTTTTTGGAGATGTTATTGATACTGTTTCAATTTATCACCATTATAATCCAAGAAAAACAGGATGGAAAAAAAATGTTATTCAAGACAAGGTAACTGGAGCTATATATGCCGTTTTTGAGCTGAATGGGTTTTCCTATCTAGGATTGATTGATGGTAAAACAGGAAAAATCGATAAAAAAGTGAAATTAGCATTTAAATATGTTGATAAAATACGAGTAAATAACAATTTTGTCTACTACATATATCGTCCTTTTGAATCGTTGCAACGCAAATATTTGTATCGAGAGCAATTACCCTATTTTATTAAGCCAAACCAAGTTTTTCAGCAAAATTAATTTTTATATAAAAAAAATAGTCTTTGATTGCTCTATGCCTATTTAAATCAAATTATCTTTATAAAAATTTTGATTGGTTATGTTAGTTAAATCCTACAAGCATATTACTTGCTCTACATGTTCCGCCAAATCAAATTCACTCATTAATAAGTTATCGGAAGCAGAACAAGCTGAAATTGAACAAAGTAGAGGTTGTTCGTACTACAAAAAACAAGATGTGCTTTTTGTTGAAGGCTCATATCCTAGAGGAGTTTTTTGTTTAAATCATGGGAAGGTCAAAGTCTTTGCAAGGGGCGATGAAGGAAAAGAACAAATCATACACATTGCCAAACCTGGAGAAATAATCGGTTTTAGGGCCATGTTGAGCGGTGATCCATATAGAGTTTCAGCAGAAACATTAGAGGAATGTGCTGTTTGTTTTATAGCGAAAGATGAATTCTTTGCAATGCTTGATTCAAATACAGAATTCAGGAATGAAATTATAAGAGGTTTGTCAAAGGAACTTGGAGAAAAAGCAGTATCAATTACCGATATGGCTCAAAAATCAGTTCGTGAAAGAATTGCATGCTCTCTCCTTCAGTTAAAAGAAATTTATGGTCAAGAACCGATTAATTTGTCGCGAGAAGATTTTGCTAATTTTGTTGGGACAGCAACCGAAACACTAATACGATTTTTGAAAGAATTTAAAGAAGAGGGACTTATTGATATTCAAATTCGCAAAGTTTTTATACTAAATAGCGCTAAACTTCATCAAATAGCAGGTAGGTAAAATTGGTGCGCTTTTAGCTAGCTCAAATGTATGACTCACCTGAACCATTTATTTTTTCTGGTTTTTTTATTCTTAACGTCATCTGTTTTTGTGCAATCAAGCCAACCAATTAATTTTGGTGGACAACTTTCTTTATTGATTCAAATTGGTTCACATCAAAGAGCTGTTGGCCTTGAATTAAATGGGTTTGCACAGTATAAATTTATTCAACTAAATGGTGCAAGTTCTTTCCAATTTTACAATTTGGGATTAGGAAACAGACGAGATTTTATAGAAAATAGGTCTGCAATAGGCTTAGTTGGATTTTTTGGCCCTGAAAATCAATCTCTGGATTGGCAGTTATCTTCATGGACAAAACAAGCTGCTAATGATTATGCGATTTCCTACTCTTCGATCTGGTATTTTGATAATAGGAAAACATCTCAACGTTCGGGCGCATTTGGATTGCAAGTAAAAAAGATGAATTTTTACCACGAAAATGATGCTTTTGCAGGAATTGCAACGGATCGTTTTAGAACGGGAAATTTGTTAATTCAATGGAGTGATTCATTGTTTAAAATTGGAGCTGGTTTGGAAATCTGGACCGGAGAAACAACAGGTGTTCCAAAGCAATTCAAGCCAGAAAAATATCCAAAAGCGTTCAAAGACCTATCAACATTGCCTTTTGGTAAAACAAGTCATGGAATTATTTATTCTCAAGTGCTGTATAAATCTTTTGTAAATCAAACCTTATCTTATAAAATGGGAATAGATAGTGAGGAAGTTCGTCACATTTTTCAAAATAAGCTTTTTCATGATTTGCCTTTTCTACCAAAGAAATATCAAAATCAAACGCCTCATTATCCACGATTAAATTCGGAAGGTCTACCTGTTTTCAAGAAAAACGAGGCTCGAAAAAATAGCTTCTATTTTTCATTAGGAACGCATTGATTACTTCACGTAGTCCTGTTTTTTTACAAGTACATATTGATTGTTTCCAATCTCAGAATATCCATATTCATAACAGAATCTATATTGTTTACCTTTTTGAGTTAAAAAAATATTGGTAAAATAATGAAAATTAAAGCCTTCATCAGCTAATCGTAGCGAATCAACTGTCGTTTTTCCTTCTGGATTTAGTTTCTCTAAAATTCGTCGGTTTTTCCGAAGAATCGCATTAATTTTTCGAACGGAAGCATTAGCATCTTCGTTCAACTTATTATTGAAACTATTTCTGCAATAATCACTACAAAATTTTTGGTCTTTTCTACCAGAAAGCTTATGACCACATTCTTTACAAACTCTTTGCTCCATTTTTTACAAGGATTTCCATAAGGTGTTGCTAATTTACAAAATCTAATGCTTGTTAATGCTTAACAATAATTAACACGATTAAAAAAAATACACATTCGAACTTTCAGATTTTTGTAAACTAAATTTAAAACCATGGATGAACTTCAAAATCTAGCCAACCCGGCCGAAAAAATTCGACAGTTAAACGAGGAAATACAAGTTGAAATAATTGGTATTAATCAAATTAGAGAGGAAGTTTCACGCGTAATTGTTGGACAAAAACATATGGTTGAACGGCTGTTGATAGCCATTTTATCTGATGGACATATATTACTAGAAGGTGTTCCAGGTTTAGCGAAAACATTAGCGGTAAAAACAGTTGCAGACACACTTGATTTATCATTTAACCGTATTCAATTTACTCCTGATTTACTGCCTGCAGACGTTACTGGCACAATGATATATAATCAGAAAAAGGAAGAGTTTAGTGTGAAAAAAGGGCCTGTTTTTGCCAACTTTTTACTTGCAGATGAAATTAATCGAGCGCCTGCTAAGGTTCAAAGTGCTTTATTGGAATCCATGCAAGAAAAACAAGTTACCCTTGGTGACGAGACATTTATTTTGCCGAATCCCTTTGTTGTTTTAGCTACGCAAAACCCAATAGATCAAGAAGGTACGTATGCATTACCAGAGGCTCAGGTAGATCGATTTATGCTAAAGGTATTACTCAACTATCCTACAAAAGAGGAAGAAAAGTTAATTATTCGTTCCAATGTTCAGCCTGATGGAATGCCAAAAGCCAGAAAAATTTGGTCAAGTGCTGATATTCAAAGAGCACGGTCACTGGTTAGAAGAATTTATGTGGATGAGAAGATTGAACAGTATATTGTGGATTTAGTATCTGCAACTAGAAATCCAGGTGAGTATGGTTTGTCGGAATGTAAAAAATGGATTGGATTTGGCGCCTCTCCCAGAGCGGGTATCAATATGGCATTAGCTGCTAAAGGTGTGGCATTTTTAAATGGTCGTGGATTTGTGATTCCTGAGGATGTTCGATCAATTGCAGCAGATGTTTTAAGACACAGAATTGGACTAACCTTTGAAGCTGAGGCAGAAAATATTTCGCAAGAAGAAATTATAGCAAAAATTATATCTAGGGTAGAGGTACCTTGATAGCCTAACTATGGAAGTATCTGATATTATTGCTAAAATCAAACAGATTGAATTAAAATCAAGACTGTTGTCTGAAAATATTTTTTCAGGAGAATATCATACTGCATTCAAAGGAAGGGGAATGACGTTTAGTGAGGTTAGACAATATCAATTTGGAGACGATATTAGGGCAATAGATTGGAATGTTACTGCTCGTCATAATGATTCATACGTGAAGATTTTTGAAGAGGAAAGAGAATTATCCATCATTTTTCTAATTGACGTTTCAGCTTCCAATAATTTTGGTGGAAAATCAAAAACAAAACAAGAACTAGTGGCTGAAATTTTAGGTGTTTTACTTTTTTCAGCACTTGCAAATAACGATCAATTTGGTGTTGTATTTATATCAGACGAGATTGAGAAATTCATTGCTCCATCAAAAGGAAAAAAACACGCGCTTCATATTTTGAAAGAGTACTTAGCACTTAAGCCTAAAAGTAAAACTACAAATTTAAAAGTTGGTTTAGACTTTTTACGTGAAAGACTAAAGAAAAAGTCGGTTGTATTTGTGATTAGTGATTTTATTGATGAATTCAATTATCTTGAATCCATGAAATGGGTATCAAAAAAACACGATACTATTGCCATTCAAATAAAAGATAAATTAGAAGAAGAACTACCAAATTTGGGAATCGTTCAATTAGTTCATGCTGAAACTGGAGAAAAACATTGGGTTGATACAAGTATTCCTGAGGTCAGACGATATATATCAAAACAAATAGATTTTAGATCGAGAAAATTAGAATCAGAACTTAAGAGAATTAATGCAGGATTCGTTTTGCTTAATACGTCTGAAGATTTTGTTAAACCACTTCACTATTTTTTCAAAAACAGATGAGAATAGAAATAATTGTAAGTTTTGTTTTCTTTTCTTTTTTGGGTTTTTCTCAAAAACCAGTTCTGACGGTATCTAAAAACCCAGTAATTGTTGGCGAACCATTTGAAATTTCAGTTCTTATGGAATCAAAAAGTCCTGTTACAATAGCCAAAAAATGGGATTCCTTGCCTTTCAGAATGAAAAATGAAAAGGGAAGTTATGAATTAGTACAAGATAAATTTGAAATAATATCTTTTACTGAAGATTCCAAAAACAAGACACAGTGGAAGGGTATTTTGAAAGCGGTTATTTGGGATAGTGGTACATTTGTTTTCCCTTCATTAATGTTAAGCGTTGGAAGTGAAACTTTAAGTTTAGATAGTTTAATAATTGAAAGTCAGTTAGAAAAGAAAATATCCGGAGTTGATTTGTATGAAATTCGTGAATCATTTACCGATATCGAAGCCGCTGAAAAAAAAGCCAATAAGGAGACGGAGAGTAACAAAAAATGGTTATATGTTTTAATACTATTAAGTGTTTTAATTGTATTGGTAATTGTATTCTTATTTGTTCGAAAAGTCCGAAATAAAAAGAAAGACGTTCAGTTAAGAGAAATGAGTTTAGCAGATAGAGCAATTCTTGCAATTGATGAATTGGAGAAATTGCAACTTTGGAGACAAAACAAACATAAAGAACATTTTGTGGAGCTTTCCTTTATTTTAAGATCTTACTATTCATCTCATTATCAACTTAATTTACTTGAAAAGACAACTTCAGAAACACAAATTTTACTTCGGCAATTAGGGGTGATTTCTCTCCATTTAAACCAAATAGATTTTGTTTTAAAACACGCTGATCTTGTGAAGTTTGCAGGTTCAGTATTAGAAGAAAACTATATACTCACATTAGATGAGAAGGCTAGAGATTGTGTACGATTAACTCTTAAAAAATAGCATGTTAACTCATTGGAACATAAAATTTTGGGAGTATTCATTTCTACAACCTTGGTGGCTTTTGGTATTGATTCTAATTCCTGTTTTTTTATACATTTCCTTACGAAAAGAAAAAGCTAAAAAAGCTGATCTTGCATTCAGCGGAACGTTAAAAACTCAGAAAAAGGTAGAGTTGAAATGGGTTAAAAAGATGCGCAGTGGATTGATTTACCTCCAGACTTTATTTTTACTGTTTATTATTTTAGCATTGGCAAAACCATTTCGTTGGGAAGATTTTAATGATTCTGATAACGAATATAAAAATGGAATTGACATAATCCTTGCCATGGATGTAAGTGGTTCAATGATGGCAACTGATTTTGCCCCGAACCGGTTGGAAGTTGCAAAAAAAGTTGCCAAGAATTTTATTGATGAACGAAAAGGGGATCGTATTGGTTTAGTAGCTTACTCTGAAGAAGCGTATACGGCTTGCCCAGCAACTTTGGATTATGAGGTGTTAAAAAAACAAATTGATGAAGTAAATCCAAATTTGATGGGGAAAATGACAGCGATTGGAATTGGACTCGGAACTGCAGTTTCCCGACTACGCAATGATAGTTTACCTTCAAAAGTTATTATCCTTTTAACAGATGGAACAAATAATGCGGGTGAAATAGACCCACTAACTGCGGCTAATTTAGCCAAAGCAAAGAACATTCGAGTTTATACAATCGGCGTTGGTTCAAAAGGTACGGCCATGATTCCTGAGCAAACACCTTTTGGGGTGGTGAATAGAGCCTTTAAAGTTGATATTGATGAGGAAACATTACGTGAAATCGCAAATATTACGGGCGGACAGTATTTTAGGGCCACAGATGAAAAAAGTTTGCTTCAAATCTATAAAGAGATTGATCAAATGGAAAAGGTTAAGCTTTTGTCAAATAAGTACAAAAAAACGCCACCAGCAACGCCAAATTCTTTTTTGAACTTTAGCCTTTTGTTCTTGCTTCTGTCATTTGTTTTGGATCGTATAATTTTTAAAACGTATGTATAAACCCCAATTTACATATGACAAACGAAAATTCTGGCTGTATTGCTTGATTTTTGAGGTAGTTTTTGCCCTCATACTCATTTCGTCCTTTTTTGCCTTACGATTCTTTGATTCAATAGAATCTAATACGGATCAACTTTTGTTCGAGTATCCGGTTTGTTTTTATCTGTTATTGCTCCTGCCTCTAAGTTATTATTTACAATTCAGATCACTAAATCGACGAAACAAAATGGTTTCAAACGTTGCAAATCCAGGATTGCAATCTTACCTTTTTCAGCCGGTAAATACCATAAAAGCTATTTTTCAATTTATTCTTTTTAGAACGGTTTTGTTTTTCTTAATAGTAACATTAGCTAGTCCAATATTTGGTAAGAAAAAACAAAATACCCAAGCCAGTAATTTAGAACTTATAATTTGTTTAGATGTTTCAAATTCAATGAATACAAAGGATGTAGATGGAATTTCGCGTTTGGATGCCGCCAAGAGAGCCTTAGGGCAATTAGTTAATAAACTGGCTGGTGAACGAATTGGAATTTGTGTGTTTGCAGGTAATGCCTTTGTTCAGTTGCCATTAACTATGGATTATCATGCAGCTAAATTATTTGTTCAGGAAATTGAAACAGATATGGTATCATCACAAGGCACCAACGTCAATGAAGCTTTAAAAGTTTCTAATCAAATGTTTACAAAATTGAAATCTTCAAAAGGGATTTTCTTAGTTACAGATGGTGAAGATCATGTTGGACTTGAGGATAGTATAATTGGTGTATTACAAGAAAAAAAAGTTGAAATTTCTATTCTTGGAATTGGGTCCGAAAAGGGAGGCCCGGTGCCAATAGACATTAAACGACCAGGGTTGGGTTATAAGAAAATGGAGGATGGAAATCCTGTCGTAAGTAAGTTAAATCAGAATTTTATAAAAGAATTGGCTGAACAATTGAATGGCAATGCAAGTGTTTCGAATGAAGCATTTCCGAATGTAAATGAAGTGTTAACAGAAATTAACCAAATGAAGAAAGGGAATTCCCGAAATTTGGAAATCGAAATAAGTGAATCATGGTATCAAATTCCTCTTTTCATGGCTCTGTTTTCTTTTGTCTTGTTATTTATAGTTTCCAATTTTAAAATAATGAGAAATGAATAAGCTCTTAATACTCGTTTTTATTTCACTTTTTGCAAATTTTTCATATGCTCAAGATTGGAAATCAAAGCTGAATGAGGCCAGAAAACTTTATCAAAAAGGGGATTATGGACAGTCGTTAAAAATGTATGAAGATGCAAAAAGTCTTGCTCCAGAATCAATAGATTTTTCCTCTGAAATAGGTCAAGCAGCCTATAAGGCAAATGATTTTTCTAAGGCTAAAAGTTACTATGAGTCGGCGGTTTCAAAATCTGATAAGAATGTTAGTAGCCCAAATCAGTATCATAATTTAGGGAATTCTCAAATGAAAATGAAGGATTACTATTCTGCCATAGAATCCTACAAAGAGGCGTTACGAAAAAATCCAACAGATGCCGAAACTCGTTATAATTTATCTGAAGCGATTCGAAAGAACAAAAACGAAAAAAAACAGCAGGAGCCAAACAGCGATAATTCTAAAAACAATAATCAATCGAATAAACCTCAGGAGGAGCCTCAAAATAAAGATGACCAACCCGCTGATATTCCCAAGCGTGCTGTAGATCGAATGCTGGACAAATTATCAAAGAAAGAAGCAGAGACAAAACGAAAAATTAATAACGAGGCCAATAAAAGATCTAATAAGACAAAATCAGCTAAAGATTGGTAATGCAAGTAAAATTCTGTTTTTTGGTGATTCTTTTCTATTCATTCGTTGGATTTACCCAAAGTAATGCGCTGAATTTAAGTGTTTCTAATTCAAACCCAGAAGTGGGAGAGGCATTTGAAATTTCTGTTAAGTCCTCTATTAATGGTTCAATTCAGGTGACATTTCCATCTGAATTTATTTCTGGAGGGGCAATGACAGGAATGACTCAACAGATTTCTAGTTCCTCAAGAAGCACAGTTTATTACAGAACTGAAATGGGTTATTTTCAGAAAGAAGGTGAATTTGTTATTGGTCCTGCAAAAATTCGATCGGGAAATAAAATTTATACGTCTAATAAATTGACAATTAAAGTTTCCGTTCCGGGTAATGTCAGCTCATCCTCGTCAAGTTCTTCATCGGCTAAAAATTTATCCGATAAAATTGCATTTGGTTTGATTGAGACGAATAAGACCTCTGTTTATATTGGCGAACCAGTTCGAATAAATGCACGGGTTTACGCGCAATTTGAACCTAAAAAATTTGAAGATTATAAAGAATACTTATCCAAAGGCTTTCCGGATAAGCAAAAAATCCCAAATCCTGATATCACGAATGTTGAACTTAAAAACTACCAAAATAAACGGTTTTATTCATTTTCATACGACAAGAGTATTTGTTTTCCAACTGAAACTGGAACCTTTACTATTCAGCCTTTTCAAATGACTTTAGGGAATTTCTTTGATCAAGAAAAAATTATCTCTGAGACAAGTGCAATAAACGTCAAACCTCTTCCAGGAACAAAACCAGCCTCTTTTTCTGGAACGGTTGGAAAAGTGAAAATGGAGCGAATTGTTAAGAAAGGAGCA
>JBIKQS010000089.1:0-8412 GCA_044349575.1 Crocinitomicaceae bacterium | reverse complement strand
TCAATTTTTTCTGCTTCCATACGCTTGATTTTATTTACCTCTGCTACTTCCTGTCTTAACTGCAGCTACTTTCTTTGAACCTGAAGCTGATTTAACAGTAGTTTTAGCAGATGTAGAAGTCTTAACTGCTTTTGCAGGTTTAGTTTCCTTAACAGCTTTAGCTGACTTGGATTTTTTATCCGCTTTTTCGTCTACATTACTTTCTTCTTTAACTTCTGGAGTCAAAAGTCCTTCGGATAACAGAGTGTTGTACCATTGAAACAATTTTCTGACATCTGAATCGTAAACGCGTTCACTATCGTAATTTGGTAAAAACGTTAACACAAATTCACGAAGCTTTGATGGTTCCTCTTTATGAGATAAGGCTTCTTTACCACCTAATGTATCATACATTTTAGAATACACTTCCGTTAACTTAACATCTTCATCAGTTGTGTAAACCGAAATATCCTCTAGAGATGATATCTTGTCTGATGCATGCGCAGGAAAACGTTTTTTATCTGTCATTGACTCAACGATAACTGTATTTTTTCCCTGAGCAACTACTTTAAAAAGCCCTGGACGTCCCGCAATAGAAATAATTCCTTGTAAATTCATGAATGTTTAAATTGTTTTAAGGGTCAAAAATAAAAATCTTTTATCAATGATGTTACATTTCAGTTGAATTATTTAAATTGAACCTTGATTTTTTATTCAAAACTGAATATACCAAAATGCTCGTTGTTAATCCAATGAAAGAACCAGCCAAGATATCTTGAAGAAAATGTTGCGATAGATAAATGCGAGAATATGCTGTCAGTATTGCAATAATAAGTAGAATTAATCCCATTCTTTTCGTTTTAAAAAAGAGCGAAAGCATTGAACTCATGGCAAATATTGTGGTTGTATGTCCGGAAGGAAAACTATGATTCAAATGCATCTTTATTCCTTCAACTGTTTGTACATTCAACTCGCCAGCTTGAATATAAAATAAGGGTCGCATGTCTTCGTAGAAAACAAAATTCTTAAAAAATTGTGCAATGAGCGCTGAAATAATAAAAGTGAGTAAAAGTAACACTCCTTCTTTTCTGTTTCGAATGAAAAAAAATACGATTGATAGAAGAACGGCAAAAATTCCGTCGCCAAATAGCGTAATTCCTTGAAAAAATAAATCAAAAAAACCTGAATGAAATGTATTTAAGGTTAAATGTAAATCCGTTTTTGGGAAAATAAATGTAAAAAAAAGACCAATTATCCAGGCAACAGTAAAAAGTAGCACAAAAATTGCAAATCCTGGTTGTTGATTTATTTTTTTTATCACGTAGCAAAATTACACGTTGAAATTCGGATAAACAACGAAATGATTATCTTTGACCTCAATTTATGAAAAACGACCTACTACTCAGAGCAGCTAAAGGAGAAGAAATCGAAAGATATCCTGTTTGGATTATGCGCCAAGCCGGACGGATTTTACCGGAATATCGAGCGGTTAGAGCATCTGTGAATGGATTTAAAGAGTTAGTAAAAAATCCTGAATTGTGTTGTGAGGTAACACTTCAACCCGTTGATATATTAAACGTTGATGCCGCAATAATATTTTCAGATATATTAGTTGTTCCAGAAGCAATGGGGCTCGATTATGAGATGATTGAGCAAAAAGGCCCTTGGTTTGAAAAAACCATTCGGTCAGAAAAAGAGTTTCAGGAATTGAGTAAAAAGGTTGATATCGAAGACAAATTAAGTTATGTGTTGGATGCTATATCATTAACAAAAAAAGAACTTAACGATCGAGTGCCGCTTATTGGTTTTGCTGGTGCGCCTTGGACTATTTTCTGCTATATGGTTGAAGGCAAAGGATCAAAGACATTTTCTGAGTCTCGAAAAATGTTATATGCAAATCCGGAATTAGCACATAGATTATTAGAACAAATTACGCTCGTGACAATCGATTATTTGAAAGCTCAAATTCAAAGAGGCGCTGATTTAGTTCAAGTTTTTGATTCATGGGCAGGAATTTTATCACGTCAACAATACGCCGAGTTTTGCATACCTTACCTTGAGAAAATAAGCAATTCAATTACCGAAGTTCCAATAACCATCTTTTCAAAAGGGGCCATTTCATCTTTGCCTGATTTGGCTAAATTAAATTGTAATACCTTAGGTTTAGACTGGAATATGGAAATTTCGGATGTGCGAGAATTAGTTGGAGAATCTAAAACATTGCAGGGTAATTTAGACCCTTGTGTTCTTTATGCAGACCACAAAAACATTGAACTTGAAACAAAAAAAATGCTCAATTCTTTTAAAAGTTTACGACATATTGTTAACTTAGGGCACGGAATTTACCCTGATACTGATTTTGAAAAAGTAAAAACCTTTATAAATACAATTAAAAGTTATGAAATTAAGTAACGTTCAATCGGCAATGAAATGGTCTTTGACCTCTGTTGCTCTTGTAGGAATTATTGCTGTTGTTAACCCTGTTTTTGGACAAAAAGGCAAGAAAAAAGAAAATAAAGAGTTAGAAAACAATGATGTTAACTTAGTTAACAATGGTAGTTTTGAAAATCTAAAAGATAAGAAACCTAAGAAACTAGGAGGAATTAGTACTGTTGACGGATGGTTTTCTCCTACTGGTGTTAAAGCTGATACTTATCGAGATGATACGAATACACCTGCTGATTCTAAAGGTAGACCACTTATTGGCGCTCCAATCAGTACATTTGGTCAAGAAGATGCCTATGAAGGAAAATGTTATGTTGGAATTAGCACCTATTTGACTTCAAAAAAACAGAACGAACGTTCATACATCACTGGTGAACTTAACACAAAATTGACTAAGAATAAAACGTATTGTATTGAGTTCTGGGTGTCCCTTGCGGAAGGATCTAAATTCTCAAGTAATAACATTGGGGCAGCATTTGATCAGAAAAGACCGGACGAAGGAAAAGAAAAGCAACTTGTAAAGAGAAATGCCGATGTACTTCATCCGGAAAATAAAGTTTTCAACTCTGCAAATGGATGGTTTAAAGTTTGTGGAACGTATGTAGCCAAAGGCGGTGAGCAATATATTACAATCGGGAATTTTGAGTCAAATGCAAAAACGGCCAATGAACCTTTCAAGCAACCTAAACAATCAAAAGCAACTGCTGTACAATCTGCGTATTATTATATCGATAACGTAATTGTAAGAGAAGATTATTCTAATTATGAAGCGTATTTATTGGCAAACAATATAGATGCATCTGTTTTATCTGAAGACGAACAGGCTGAATGGGAATCAAAATTCTCAAAAATTCAACCGTGTACATGTTTTACAAAATCAGTTATCGACACAGATACAACTTATTCAAAATTAACGTATCAAAAGGATTTTATCATTGAAGATAGAATGAAGTCTGAAGAAAAAATTCAGACATACCAAGTTTATTTCGCCGCAGGTAGTTCTAAATTATCTAGTGAGGCTAATACAACTTTGGACGAAATTGCAAAAATATTGAATGCTAATTCAACCTTTAAGTTAAAGGTAGTTGGGCACGCTGATACGGTAGAATTTAACTTAAGCACAACTAAAAAACCTGAATATGCGGATGTAGATAAGAAACGAGCTGAAGCAGTCAAAGAGAAATTAACTGCTCTTGGTGTTAAAAATGTTATTACTACTGATTCAAAAGCAGCCAAAATGGAAAGCGATTCTGTTTCTGGTGATGTTGATGAAAAAGAACTTGACTGGGCAAAAAATCGAAGAGTTGAATTTTTTATTGAGAAATAATATCAATATATAAACTAAGAGCCGCTGTAAAGCGGCTTTTTTTTTCTTCGATTGATTCAGTTCATCACGAAAAACCGAATAAAAAACAGAAAGATTTGAATTTTACGTATTATTAGTTTTTTAAACAGAATTGTTTTACGTAAACTATTGCTAAATCTTTATTTTCACGTAATTTTGTTTATCATTACCAAAGCATATGTTTGAAAATCTAACCGAGAAATTTGAAAGAGCGTTTAAAGTCTTAAAAGGACAAGGACAAATTACAGAAATAAATGTTGCTGAAACATTAAAAGAAGTAAGAAGAGCACTTTTAGATGCCGATGTCAATTTTACAACCGCAAAAAATTTCACCAATTCCGTAAAAGAAAAAGCGTTAGGAAGAAATGTATTAACTTCAGTTTCTCCAGGCCAACTCATGATAAAAATCTGTCATGAAGAATTGGTAGAGTTGATGGGTGGAAATGAAAGCGAGATCAATCTCAAAGGTAATCCTGCAATCATCCTGATGTCGGGACTTCAAGGTTCTGGTAAAACAACTTTCACAGGTAAACTTGGAAATTATCTAAAATCAAAAAAGGGAAAAAAAGTTTTATTAGTTGCATGTGACGTATATAGACCAGCTGCAATAGACCAATTACACGTCCTTGGGGAACAATTAAACATAGATGTCTACTCTAATAAGGAAGAAAAAAATCCCGTTAAAATTGCTCAAGATGCCATACAATTTGCTAAAAGCAATGCATTTAATGTAGTTCTTGTAGATACTGCAGGACGATTGGCTATCGATGAACTAATGATGGATGAGATAGCTCGAATTAAAAATACCATTGAGCCATCTGAAACGCTTTTTGTTGTAGATTCAATGACCGGTCAAGATGCTGTAAATACCGCCAAAGCATTCAACGATAAGATCAATTTCGACGGGGTTGTTCTAACAAAATTAGACGGAGATACAAGAGGTGGTGCTGCACTTACTATAAAATCTGTGGTTGATAAACCCATTAAATTTGTAGGTACTGGCGAAAAAATGGATGCTCTCGACGTTTTCTATCCTTCGAGAATGGCTGATCGTATTTTGGGAATGGGTGACGTAGTTTCCTTGGTAGAAAAAGCTCAGGAACAATTCGACGAAGAGCAAGCTAGGAAATTACAGAAAAAAATCATGAAAGATCAGTTTGATTTTAATGATTTTCTTACCCAACTTCAACAGATAAAGAAAATGGGGAATATGAAGGATTTAATGGGTATGATTCCTGGAATGGGAAAAGCTATTAAAGATGTTGATATTCAAGACGACGCATTCAAGCACGTTGAAGCTATCATTCAAAGTATGACGCCGAAAGAACGAGCAAATCCAGGTATTTTAAATAATTCTCGTAGATTGAGACTTGCTAAAGGGAGTGGAACCAACATTCAAGATGTAAACAAATTGATTAAGCAATTTGACGACATGAAGAAAATGATGAAGTTGATGAGCAACCCAAGAAATATGGCAAGTATGATGGGTCAATTAAAAGGAATGAATGGCAATATGCCCGGAATGTAAAACTATTCTGGAGCCAGTCTAAGCACGATGCCATCGATGGAATCATTCAAATGTATTTGACAACCCAGACGGCTATTTGACTTCACATGAAATGCTTGATCTAACATATCTAATTCAGAATCGCTTTGTTCTGGTAATTGAGTATCTGATTCCAAATAACATTGACAAGTAGCACAAAGAGCCATTCCACCACATTCTCCTAAAACTGGAAGTTCATAGGCTTTACATAGTTCCATGATATTCATATTCATATCAGTTGGCCCAACCAAATCGTGGGAAACCCCTTCCCTATCTATTATTGTTACTTTTATCTCATTATTCATGGTGCAAAATTAGAAGTAAATTTTGAATTTAAGGCAATATCAATTTTTGACCTATCCGTAAATTATCCGATTTCAATTTGTTTTTAGCCTTAATCTTTGCCACTGTTGTATTGTGTTTTCTTGCTATTGAGCTCAAAGTATCACCTTTACGTACCACATAGCTTTTAGTCGTATTTTGAGGTTTCGGCTTTGGTACGTTAGTATTAACTTTTGTTTTTTCCTTAACGAATGGCTTTGGTTCTACTTCTTTTTCCTTTTTTATAATCTGGCTAGTTGTTGAATCTTTTTGAATCAATGTATCCTCAACTATTTTTTCATAAACTTTTCGTTCAAAAAGTAGTGAATCCTGAGGTTTTGCCAAATATCTTGCAAAGGAATTCAAAATGGCATTCCCATACAATTCACCTTTTAATACGTAACCGGATTGTGTTAAATGAATCTGATCACTTTTTGCAATACCAGCATTTAACCATTTTTTCATTGATTTTTTAGCACCCGAAATCCAAAAATAATCGTATAAAGCAACATCGTTTTTCTTAACGAATCCTCTAACAAATTTGGAATAATCACTGGTTACTGATATATTCTTTCCGTTAACTGTAAAATCCTGAATAGAAGGAATTAGAATACAAACTTCAGGTAACACAGAACGGATTCGCTGAATAGATTTTGTCAAATTAGTAGTGAAATATAAAGAATCAAATTTTCCGCCAGCTAAATCATTCGTGCCGAAATCCAAAATGATCAAATCAGGTTTTGCTTTCTGTAATTGTTCTTTAAATAAGTCTTGTTTTAAAAAGCTTACTAAACTCGCACCATTTATTCCTACTGAATTATATAAAACACCGTGATTTTTAGAATTTATAAGTTGAATTCCATACAACTCAAATTCTTTTTGGGTTGAATCAATTTTATGAACTTTAAATTCTATGAACTTTTCAAATTGCCGAGGCAAAATTACTTCAAGATAGTCAGGAGCAAAAGGTGAATTTGAAATGGCTATTGGAATCCACTCTTCAGATGAAGAAAGACGATACTTCAAGTAAAACGACGAATCACTCGTTTTTACAAACAAATTTATTTTGTCAACCACGTCAAGCTCTTTCTTCAAATTGTAAAATTGAATTGAAAAACCAGCAGTTGAATCAGTTGTATAAATGGTTGCACCTGATACCCCAATAGGATGATTTATTTCTTTACTTACATTTCGTGAACTAGACCAAATACCTGTTGAACTCGTTTTATAGTCATATGCAGCATGTGTACCAGCAGAAGCATAAGGAAATACAAATCCTCTACCTGAAAACCCAAATAAATCTTGAAAAGTATTCCGAATAACCCCGGGTCCTTGATCGTACTGAATATGTGAATCGCCAATATGTAAAATGCTGACTTGCTTAGCTGTAGAGTTTTTTAATTTCTCAAAAAAGGGTTTAATCGCATCAATTTTGTAATATTCGAGCTCATTCGTCGCATAATCAATAAAGGGTAATTTCTTTGAATACGTGATATGTGAAGCAATAGAAACAGAATCAAAATTATTCTTTTGACTAAACACTGGATAAAAAAACAAACAAACAAAAAGTAATTCCCAACAACGCATCTTAATCATTTCAACTTACAATTTACAAAAAAATCGCCGAGATGCTAGTCTAACGGCGATTTGTTATGAATCTTTAAGAATTAATTAGTTTGTTACATCTTTCGATTTTGACTTTGAAATAACGATTTCTAGATCATCAGAAGTTGCATTTACATCCATTTGAATTGAATCACCTTCTTGTAAATTTGATTTTATAATTTCCTCAGCCAAGCGATCTTCGATGTATTTTTGAAGTGCTCGTTTCAATGGCCGAGCGCCAAACTTCTCATCATATCCTTTATCTACAATAAAATCTTTTGCTTGCTCAGAAAGGTTTAATGTATAGCCTAATGTTTCGATACGCTTAACCAATTTAACAAGCTCTAAATCAATTATTTTATGAATTTCATCTCTACCTAGAGATTTAAACATAATAATATCGTCCACTCTGTTTAAAAATTCAGGTGAAAACGCTTTTCTCAATGCACTTTGAATAACTGCTTTGGCATTATCATCACGATTTTCCGATTGAGATTTTGTTCCAAATCCTACACCGGTGCCAAAATCAGCCAACTGTCGAGCGCCAATATTAGAGGTCATAATTAAAATAACATTCTTAAAATCAATTTTTCGACCTAATCCGTCTGTCATATGACCATCATCCAATGCTTGTAGCAACAAGTTAAACACATCAGGATGCGCTTTTTCAATCTCGTCTAATAATATAATTGAATAAGGCTTTCTTCGCACTTTTTCAGTCAATTGTCCACCTTCTTCATAACCAACGTATCCTGGAGGGGCTCCAACCAATCTAGAAATCGAGAATTTCTCCATATATTCAGACATATCAATTCGAATCAAAGCATCCTCTGAATCAAATAAATATTTTGCCAATACTTTTGCTAATTGAGTCTTTCCAACACCCGTTGGCCCTAAGAAGAAAAATGAACCGATTGGTTTGTTAGGATCTTTCAATCCTGCTCGATTTCTTTGAATTGCTTTAACTACTTTCTCAACCGCCTCGTTTTGACCAATTACTTTTCCTCTTAACTCCTCTCCCATTTTAGCCAAACGACCAGTTTCTTTCTCTGAAACTTTTGTAACAGGAATTCCACACATCATAGAAACAACCTCTGCAACATGTTCTTCAGTTACAGTAACACGATTTGTTTTGGATTCCTCCTCCCATTTCTTTTTTGCAGTTTCCAAC
>JBIKQS010000088.1:0-8532 GCA_044349575.1 Crocinitomicaceae bacterium | reverse complement strand
AGAAACATGGATATGGAGTTGTTAGAGACTTAGTAGGGCATGGATTGGGGAAAACGTTGCATGAAGACCCTCAAGTACCCAATTACGGTAGAAGAGGTAGTGGAAAAAGAATCCAAAATGGGCTTACAATTGCCATTGAGCCAATGATTAATATGGGCACAGAAAAGGTTCGTCAACTTGAGGATAATTGGACGATAGTGACTGCTGATAATCTGCCAAGTGCGCATTTTGAACATAATGTTGCAGTTGTTGATGGTCAACCCATTATTTTATCAACTTTTGATTTCATCTACGAAGTATTGGATAAAAAATCATGATTCGCGAGGAACGCACCTCCTTTTTAGCCGGACTAACATTAGTAATTTATGCTTTCATTCAATGGATTGAAAAAGGATCGTTTTTATTTCCGTTTCCATTAAATGAACTCGTAATATTTTTTGTTTTTATCTATTTTTTATTTCTTTCGAACTGGAAAATAAACCGGATTAATTTCCTGCTAGGTGTATCCTTAGTTTTTAAATTACTTTCGCAACAGCTGATTTGGTCTTTTTTTCTGTCAAATGAATCTTTAGATGTATTGTATTCAGGAATTTGGACAGATGTGTTTTATTTGTTGTACGCTATTTTTTGGCTTGGCTTTTCAAGTTTTTATTTGCGTAATACTGAAAATAAAATTTCTTACGGAATAATTGGAATTATACTCGTCCCATTTCTTGTTGGTATAATTCTCAATCAACCTGTTTTTGAGGTGATTTCGATGTTAATAGTATACGTAATTTCGTGGTATCACAAAATCGATCGCATCACTAAAAGTATAATTGGCTTGATTGTATTTTTGGAAATCAGTAAACTTATTATGTTGTTTTAACTATTGAGCAACAAAAGTATAATAAATATATCCGTCAACATTTCCACTCCCTGATGAAAATCTAGAACGCGATTTAGCAAAGGACATCGCTAAATCAATCATGCATTGATCAGCACCTGAACTTTTCGCTGCATCGTATTTGTTTGAAATAATCGTTCCGTATGAATCCACACGTACTTTAATAGCTACTTTTCCAGCACCTTTACACGAATAACCTGGTGCATCAAGTCGAGATCCTGTTCGAGTTTTTACATCATAGGTGACCAATACATTGCCTTTGTATTGAAAATTGGAACCAGAACTTGATGAATTCGATTTCGACAAATTTGGATTGCTTGGGACAGTTGTTTTCTTTGTTCTATCGTTTACTTGTTTTTGAATTTCTTCCAAATGTTTTCTTTCTTCATTGAAGTCATCTTTTGAATTAGCAGAGTTCTTATTTTTTGAATCTCCTTGATTTTGAGACCAATTTTGATCTGAAAATTGGCGTTTATCGTTTAGGTCCCTAGCCGTGTTTTTTACTTCTCCACCAGAAAATTGTGGTTGAACTTGAATGTTTTCAGGTCTCAACTCTATTTCATCTTCAGGAACATCAACTTTTGAATCGTTAAACATTTTTTCAATGGGCTCATATTGCGTAATATGTTTTAATTGAAGATAGGTAAATAAAAACGCATACGTAAGAATGGCGGCCAGAATACCAAATTTGAATTTGTCAACATAAAAAAAGAACTTGTCCATCAATTTTTTAGTTTTATTAGGTTACGTTCTTTTAATTGATAATAGTCCATTTGGTCACCCTTTTTTAAAAGTAAATACTCATCATTTACTTTGGTTATGGATTGATAACTTACTGGAATTAGTAATTCTCCCTTTGGATCATACACTCCAAAAATCCCGCCAGACTCAACAAGTAAGAGGTTCGTATCATCTAGCCAAGTAATGGTTGAATACACATTTTGAATTAAGTTTTTTTCAGTAATATCAATAACTCCCATCAATGAATCTTTGGTGATAATGCCGCAACCGTTTCTGAAACTTTCAGCATATTCATAATTCATTTTTATTCGTTCCTTGCCCATTTTGTCGAAATAACCCCATTTGTCATTTTTCATACATGCAATCATATCTGAAATAAGACCAATTTCACCAAAATTAAAAGGAACAAATATTTTTCCCTTTTCATCAATTAGACCAGCTTTTTCATTTTTACGAACCTTAGCAAGACCTGATTTGAAATTTCCATACAATTGGTAATTTGGATACACATCAAATGTTGCTGGTATTACAATCGAACCGTTTTCGTCCAGGTATCCAATCTTACCTTTGTCGACAAAAATTGCTCTAGAATCAACTAATTTCCCGATGTAATCATAAATTGCAGTAAAAACAGGGTTTCCTTCTAGGTTGCATATGCCGTATTTTTCATTTTCTAAATAGACCATAAGTGTATCACTGAAAAAATCTACTTCTTCAAAAAAGGGTTTAACAACGAAGGAACCAACGCTATCAATAATTGCTTCCTTACCTTGAATCCGAACATGCGCTTGATGATTTTCAAATGACTCAGCCTCTTCAAAGCGTTCAGGAATGAGAGAAATTCTATTTTTTGAATAATAACCATACAACGAATCCTTTCTCGCAAATGCCATTCCATCTGAAACAGGACCTAATTCCTCAAAAATAGTTTCAAAAATTGAATAACCATTTCGATCAATCATTCCAAATTTCCCCTCTTTCTCAACTACCGCTCTACCGTCTGAAAAATCAGTAACTTCATCATATACGGGTTCTACTATAAATTTATTTGCTTTTGAAATAAAACCATATTTATTGTTTTGAATTACGGCAGCAATATCTTCGTTGAAAAAACCTGCTTCAGAGTAGGTCGGTGGGATAATCAACTTTCCTTGTAAATCCATATACCCCCATAAATTTTTAATTTTTATGGGTAATAGGACTAATCTTGCTAGAGCCTCATCATTTTTAATTTCATTTCCAAAAGGGTAGCTGGGATATTTTTTTATAAATGTTTCAAATTTTGTCGAGTTGTAGGCGTCACTCATGTAAATTTTGTACAATTTTCTCCATGCATCTGGAATATTTCGATTGGTAGGATGATCTTTAATAAAGTTTTCATATGATTTCAAGGTATTCGTTGAGGTACTCAAAACGTAGATTTTGTTTTCTGCCTCAGATCGATAAGGATTATCTATGCAGTCCGATAAAAACACCATATACGCAAGTAGCGTTTCCTTTTGAGTATATTCAAAATATTGCTGTTTATAGAATAAGTTTTGCGCTTCGTCTTTCAGATAAGAATCGGTATATCGGGTTAAAAAATCCTTGGTAGACTTTGATGAGTTTAATTTTTTCGTTTCAACAAAATCCAATGAATCTCTTTTATTGATTGCTTTTGATAATAGCAGCGAGTATGGGTGGTTCTTTATAAAGTCATTAAAACAAGCAACCGTTGCTTCATTTGAACAAATAGTAAAAAATGCTTTACTGATTTGTTGATCAAGCTCCATAATGGCTTCGTCTGAATAATTATATTCCTCCAATTTGACCTTTGTCTTTAATTTAATGGTTGCCATGTTTTTTTTAGCAATTCCAATATATTTATAGGCTGAATCCAGAGAATGAAAGGGATTGTCTTTGCGGTAATAAATTGTGGCTAAACCATATGAAGCAGGTGCAGGGTATTTTTTTAGCGATTTTGTAAAAAGTTTTTTAGCCTCAAAGTAATTAAATTCTTGGAGAGCTTCATATCCTTTAGTCAGTTTATTCGCCCACGAAAAATTAATAAAAAATAGAAAAACAGCACCTAAAATGGTAATTCGAAAAAATGAAAATCTCTTTTTCGTCACGTCTTGTTCAGTTCTTAATAGGTAATACTTGTAAAATTAACAAAAACTTACGTTCAAAACGGTAAAAATGTTATGTTTAATCTTGTTAAAACAGTAATTTTGCAATCAATTTAAGAAAACAATAGTTATGTCTACAGCTTTAGGAAATCACATTTTGGTTGAATTTATGAATTGCGATCCGCACATTATGAATGATGTTGCTGGAATAGAAAGGGATATGGTAGGTGCAGCTCAAAAAGCTGGTGCTACAGTAATTAATTCAACTTTCCATCATTTTTCTCCTTATGGAGTTTCTGGTGTTGTGGTTATCCAAGAAAGTCATTTGGCAATTCATACATGGCCAGAATATGGTTATGCTGCCGTTGATTTGTTTACCTGTGGTGAAATGAATGCTTGGATTTCATTTGATCATTTAAAAGAATGTTTCAAGGCGAAATCTTATTCTGCAATTGAGATGAAACGAGGTTCTGTTAACTTGTTGACTAGAAATGATTTTGATATTTCAACGATGCGTCAGAAAGCTACTGAATGGAGAAACCCTGAGTTTTTTACACGTAATGTTTGGTTCACCGACAAGGATGACAACCAGGCTCTTTCACTTCGTTTTACGGGTGATGTGTTTTACGATGTCCAATCTCCTTTTCAACGGGTAAGAATTTTGGAGTCTTACAAATACGGAAAAATGTTGGCTTTGGATGACATGGTAATGACAACGGAGAAAGATGAGTTTCATTATCATGAAATGATATCACATCCAGCTATGTTTACGATTGGTAATGCCAAAAATATTTTGGTTATTGGTGGAGGTGATGGAGGTACTATTCGTGAGATTTTAAGGCATGAATCTGTTGAGAAAGTTACAATGGTTGAAATTGATGGAGAAGTAATTAAGGCCTGTAAAGAATTTCTTCCAAATATCGCCAATTCATTCGAACATCCTAAATTAGAACTACTTGTTGATGATGGAATTTCATTTATCAAAAATGCAGCACCTAATTCCTATGATTTAATTATTGTTGATGGTTCTGATCCTGTTGGCCCTGCTGAAGGATTATTTAGTGTCGAGTTTTACACAAATTGTTACAATGCACTCAAAGAAACTGGAATATTAGTAGCTCAAGGTGAATCTCCTAAGTTTAATGAAAAGGCATTTACAGAGTTAAATCATACCTTACAAGGGATTTTCGGAGAGAAAAACGCACCAGTTTCACTATTTTTCGTTCCAACATATCCTACAGGAATGTGGAGTTTTCAATATGGTATTAAAGGAGTATTATCTCCAAAAAAGCTTTCTAATAGTGAAGAAGTAGATCTTTTTGTTGAAACAAACGGATTAAGATATTACAATTCAGATGTTCACGTAGGTACTTTTGCTACTCCGAATTTCGTAAAAGAATTACTGAAATCTCCCGTAATTCAATAAGTTATTTTGAAGTATATCGCACGTTTCATTTTTTGGATAATTGGATGGAAAATCGATCCAAATGCACCAAAAGATATTAAAAAGTGTGTTATTGCAGTTGGTCCTCATACTTCTAATTGGGATTTTATTATTGGTCGTCTAGCCTTTTTTCAATATGGTGTTAAAGGAAAATTTCTAATCAAAAAGGAACTTTTCTTTTTTCCTTTGGGAATTGTGCTTAGGTCCTTAGGTGGAATCGCAGTAGATCGTAAGAGAAATTCAAATATGACAGATTTTGCAGTCAGTTTATTTGAAAAATCAGAGACCATGTATTTGGTATTTACACCTGAAGGAACAAGGAAATACAATCCCAATTGGAAAAAGGGTTTTTACTACATTGCATTAAAAGCTAATGTTCCCATTTACATTTGTTATGTCGATTTTGCAACGAAAACAGGAGGATTTCATTCACTTTTTCATCCAACTGGAAATATAGAGCAAGATATTTTGGAAATAAAAAGTAGATTAGGTCAATTTAAAGGTAAAGTTCCCGAAAATGGAATTTATTGATTTCTAAGTTTGAAGGTATCTGTTTTCTTATCATAACCATACGGACAATGTTTACAACCGCTTTTGCAACAGTACCCGCGCTTAAGATGATAACTCTCAGTAAAAATTATATAACCTTCCGGACTAAGATAGTAATCCTCTTCCGTCAGATTTTGTCTTTTATTAGATCCAAATGATTCTTGATTCATTTTAATAAATATGAATGATTTAAATCAATTGCCTTACGAAAAACTATCTTGTATTCAACCATTACGTTTAAACGATCGTGCGTCTAATTTGTTCATTAAACGAGATGATTTTATTCATCCAATTATTTCTGGAAATAAATGGAGGAAATTGACCTACAATATATTGCACGCTAAATCTAATAGAATGGGCGGTATTTTAACCTTTGGTGGCGCCTATTCAAATCATTTAATCGCAACCGCACTCGCATCAAAAATAAATGGACTGGATTGTGTTGGGGTAGTAAGAGGCGATGAATTAAATTCTAGTTCTAATCTAATTCTCTCTTTTTGTGAAGGATTAGGTATGTCACTCAAGTTTATATCAAGATCGGATTATGCTTTAAAAGATGAGCCAGTTTTTAAACAAGAATTGTTGTCCGAGTATCCTAATTATTGGATTATTCCAGAGGGTGGTGCAAATTATCAAGGCGTAATTGGATGCATGAATATTATGAAAGAAACAGACAATGATTATGACATAGTATGTGTTTCACAAGGCACCACAACCACATCAATAGGCATTTTATTATCTATCCCTACATATACAAAGCTCTTGGTTTGCCCTGCTTTAAAGGGTTTTGATGCTCTTTTAGAAATGAAACAACGTATGCTCAAAATGGGTTTTGAAACTGATTTTGTTCTTGAAAAGTTAAGTCAAGTAATTGTTTTACCAACAGATAAATTAGGTAAATACGGTAAGGCTTCCGCTGAATTGAAGTCTTTCAATCATGACCTTGTTCAGCGAACTAAAATTAGCTTTGATTGGACATACAATGCTAAGAGTTTATATAATCTAAATGAATATATAGAAAGCAACTCAATCTTCCAACAGAAAATGCTTTATATCCATACGGGAGGATTTTCGTAAATAACATAGTTGGCAGCAATAATGAAAAAACCAAATCACACAGGAAAAAAGAGATTTCAAACGATTTCCAAGCCTAATCATCATTATTATTTTAACTAACGTATCATTTTGTAGAATTTTGCAGTGTTGAATGATATTTAAAATTAAGCAAAATGATAAGCAAAAAGAGAAAATATAGCATAATTGAGAGCATCCATTTTATCGTAATTAGTACATCAATAATTACTTCTTGTGGTATTAAAAAATATACAACCACAATGGATCAAATGATGATCACAGAAACTAAAGACATTGTATATACAGAGAAAGAAATTGCTGAGGATATCGATTATTTTATCAAATCTGTAGAAGAAGTTTCTCCTTTTCCTTATATGAATGCTGATTCACTGTCAATTCGAGCCATGGCAGACTATTTAAAGAAGAAAGGAGACCGAAAAGGAAATGAATTGTATCTGGATTTTATGAGACTTGCCGCGGCATACAATGTTGGGCATATTTACACGTTTCCTCCTGATGCTATGCTGGATGAGGCTATAAAAAATGGCTATCGCTTTTTCCCCTTGTTTATAAAAAAGAATCAAGGAAAATGGGAAATAATGGGCATCATTGATAACGCCTTACCAGAAAATAAGATAGGATATGAAGTGTTAAAGATTAATGGTAAAGAAATGAGTGAAATAATAGAAACCATACAACCTCTTCTTGCAAATGATGGAAATAGCGAGGAGATGATTGGAGCTTCTTTTCCTTTTTTATTGTGGGCAGTAAACACCAGTCACCCCTACTCTGTGGAAATTTTGAATAAAGAAACAGGATTACCTGAAATTCTTATATTACAAGGCACAAATGATCTCGATAAATTCAGGACCCAAAAACCAATAGGAATAAAACCAAAACTAGAAGATTTTATTACGTTTGAACTATTGGACAAAAACAATGGGTACATCAATGCAAAATCATTCAGTTTCGTCCAAAACAACGAAATTACAAAGGCTTTTGACAATGAGTTGGAATCTTGTTTTGCCTCACTGAAGGAAAAAGGGGTATCAAACTTGATAATTGATTTAAGAAAAAATGGAGGAGGATCTAGTTATCCTGCTAATGCTATTCTTCAAAAAATCGCAAAAAAACCTTATCAACAGACAGGAGGATCAACCATGCGGGTAAGTAGACAGTTTGGAGAATTCTTAGATGGCTTGCCTTGGGCTTTCCGAATGATCGCTAAAAAAGGATTGATGAAAGATTACCATAAGTATCCTATTGGAACAAATATCAAAGAAGAAAGCAAGCCATCATTACCTAAAAAAGTGAAAAATAGTTTTAGCGGGCAGGTTTATGTATTGATTGGACCCAACACCCATTCAGCAGCTATGATGATGGCGAATGCAGTGGAAGATTTTGATCTTGGAATCTTAGTGGGTGAACCTACAAAGAGTATTCCACGCGAGTTAAGTAACGCTTTGCCCTTAAAAACCCCAAATGCCAAAATTGCTTTTGTTGTTCCCGCATCTTTATTTGCCCGCGCCAATGGCGATGAAAACAACTTTGAACCTGTGAAACCAGATGTTATCATTAATACTACCTCGAAAGATATTGAGCAAAAAGAAGGAGACCCTGTGATGCAGTATGTTTTGAAAAGAATAACTTCAGGCAATTAGTAAAATTGTGTAATGAAGTAGAAGCATGTTTAATTTCGTTAAATGACAATAAAAGAGATCGGAAGAGCG
>JBIKQS010000087.1:0-8575 GCA_044349575.1 Crocinitomicaceae bacterium | reverse complement strand
AGCTGACGTGTAGGTGTCGAGCAATGAATTCAAGGGGTAAACAAAAGCAAAATCTTTAAACAGCGTATCGTCATAGGCAGAAAGTGTTCTCAGATGAACGTAATCAATGTGGAAATGGTCCAAACCGCCAGCTAATGATCCGTAATTTCTGAATCGAAATTGAAAACCTTTTTTAAAGTAAATGGGGTTGCTTACCAAAATATGTGCTGCCCTAAAAGGATAAACGGTATCGCCTTCTACACCCCAAACGCGATTCCACTCCTGAAGTTCAGGTGCATAAAACTCTACAATCAAAGAATCACCACTCTCAGGGATATCTCCTAAACCTTCTGGTTGATATAAAAAAGAAAAATAGAGTGAATCTGAAGCGTTGTAAGGTTGTAAATCAATAGGTTTAGAGGTTAATTTATCTGCGTAATTGGTCATTGAAGTTCCAATTTCGTAGGGATACCCTGATTCATCTAATCCGTCAAAGGTCACCACTCCCAATGATCTCGGGTTTAGCGCAAATCGGTAATTATGATAAGCATAAGCATCAACCCAAATATTTTGTGGATCAATCACAGGTTGAAAAAATATCCTTGCTGAATCCTGTACATAAGGTGGATTGCTAATAAAAACAGTGTCAACAGTATTTCCAGGATCATTAATGGTATCAAAAATAAAATAGGGTGGATATAATCCTAATTCAGCATATTGTGGAGGATAGGAAGATAAATCCCCAACTTTTACATTTGTTGTACTAAATACAGAATCTGAAAAAATGTTTGCAACTAGGTCGTAAGTTCGTTTAAAGGTTACTTGACCGGTAAAAATCAATGAATTATTTAGTGGGAGTAGGGTAATTGGATCTACTAATTGATAAAATAATTCAGACGTTATTCCGGGTGCAGTCAAATCACCATTATACTGTTGAAATTTATTCGTTGAAAAGTCATCAAAAAAAGGTAACTGAATGGTATCTGGGATGAAAACAAAGGTGCTATCAAATGTATCACCAAATGCCTTTAGCGTTTTAGTCTTAGAAAGATGAACATTTTGAGTTAAAGGTCCGGCTTCTAAATGCTGACTGTAAAACGAAATACTAGCTGATGATACAACAAACAGAAAAAAAACAAGATAAGATTTCATAATTTCAATAACGTATTTTTTGCTTGTAAATTATAAGTTTAACTTATCTATTCATCATCTTTATTCTTATCTGCCTCTTTCTTTTGCTTTTCTTTCAATTCATCACGTTCTTTTTGATACGCTTCTTGATTTGATTTAGAACGATTCATTTTTTCCTCATCAACCTCCGGGTTCAGTGAGCCTGTAAAAGTAATAACCGAAGATTTTGAAATTTCTCTACCTCTTGAATATTCAGGACTTTGACTAAAAATAATTGCTGAAAGTGAATCTGCTTTAGACTGGCAATCTGAGCAACCGTATTCATATCGGAAACCTAATTCATCGAGAAGTGAAATGGCATCTGAAACAGCCATTCCATACAAATCTGGAATTTTTTCAGGATCTTCGATCACAAATTCTCCAACATATATGGTGATGATTGATCCAACAGGAAGCATAGTGCCGTTGACCACTTTTTTACCTTTATAAATCTGATCTACCACAACTCCACTTAATTCCTCAACAACCGGTTTATAGCGGATTTCATATTTTAACCCTCTGTTTTGAAGGATGCTTGATGCAAAACGCTGCGATTTGTTAATCAAATTTGGAACTTGAACCAGTTTTTGTTTCTTGGAAACACGAAGACCAATTATTCGACCTGATTTGACAAATACAGAAGTTTTTTTCGTAGCGTCTGGAGTTTGCTCTAGAACTGTCCCATTAGGCTTTTTAGGGTCGTAAATAGAATCAATTATTTGGTATTTCAACCCGCTTTCTTCCAGGATTTCTTTCGCTTCGTTTGCATTTTTTCCTACAATATTCGGCACTTCAATTTTTTCTCCGTGGTTGGTTGACCAATCAAGAATGAAAATGGTTCCAAAAATGACAACCAAATAAAACAAAATTACCAATCCAAAATGCTTTACAAATCTTCTTGATTTGATAAAACTCCAAAAGGCACTAATAAATGATTCTTGCTTCATAGCCAACAAAGGTAATTAAAATGTATAAATCCTTCACATTTAGAAATTTGGTGAAAGCATATGCGTTTTGTAAAAATCCTCAATGTATTGAACAGCTTCATCTGCTGAATCTACAATGTGAAACATATTCATGTCGTTGGGTGAGATGTTTTTTTCTTCATTAAGCATCACCTCTTCAATCCAAATTAATAAACCAGACCAATACTCTCTTCCAATAAACACAACGGGACGATTAGCGATTTTCTTTGTTTGAATAAGCGTCAGTGCTTCAAAAGCTTCGTCTAAGGTTCCAAAACCACCCGGTAGAACCACAAATCCTTGTGAATATTTTACAAAAATCACTTTGCGAACAAAAAAGTAATCAAATTCTAAATTATGTTCTTGATCGATATACGGATTATGATTTTGTTCAAAAGGTAAGTCTATGTTCAATCCAACAGAACGACCTCCCCCTTCTTGTGCCCCTTTATTGGCAGCCTCCATAATCCCTGGACCACCGCCAGAAATAATCCCATAACCAGCAAGTGCCAATTTTTTTGAAACCTCAGCAGCTAATTCATAATATTTATGGTCTGATTTTGTGCGAGCTGAACCAAAAACAGAAATACAAGGACCTATTTTTGCCATGCGATCGTATGCTTCGACAAACTCTGACATTATTTTGAAAATGGACCAACTGTCATTGCTTTTAATGTCGTTCCAATCTTTTCTATTTTTATTCATGATTTTTCTATAATTAACATATAAAATTACGCTATTTTTGACTGTGAATCGAAGTCAAAAAAAATTAATACTATTTTTTTTTCTACTAGGCAGTATGGAAATCTTCTCTCCTCGTTTTTCGATTAGTCAAACAAAATTTTATAACTCAGTAGATACGTTATCTAAAAAGCGTGTTTGGATTGCATCTGGTGTTTGTGCGTATACAGAAATCGGTTCTTTTGCCGCCTTGTATAATGTGTGGTATTCACAAAATACAAATTCAACATTTCATTTTTTTGATGATTATGGGAATTGGGGCAATGTTGACAAATACGGACACGCTTATTCCAGCTATCAATTATCTAGAACGAGTGGTTCCTTCTACAGATGGGCCGGTATGAGTCGAAAAAAATCAGCATGGCTTGGCTTTGGTTTGGGTTTAAGTTATCAAACAACGTTAGAGATCTTTGATGGATATAGCAGTGGCTACGGTTTTTCGTGGGGCGATGTTTGGTTTAATTTACTTGGATCAGCACTTTATTTAGGTCAGGAATTATCTATGAAAGAACAAATTTTTCTTCCAAAATTTTCCTATCATCCTACGAATTATGCCTCTCTTCGACCGAACGTATTGGGCTCAAATCATGCTGAAAGATTATTGAAAGATTACAATGGTCAAACATATTGGCTTAGTTTTTCGCCAAAGTCAATTTTAAAATCAAGTTTTTTTCCAAATTGGTTGTGTATTTCAATGGGTTATGGAATAGATGCTCGAATTGTTGGTGATAAAACAAATTACATCGATGATAATGGAATTTCTTATACTTCTCGGCCTGAATTTTATTTGAGTTTAGACATTGATTTTAAAAAATTACCGGTTAAAAATAAAACGCTTAAAAAAGTTTTGACTTCGCTCAATTATTTAAAAGTTCCGGCTCCAGCAATTTCAATTAGGGGAAATAAATTTAGGTTTTATCCCGTCTATTTCTAAGCTATTTTTCGTTTATAAGGGCTGTCCATAGCGTCATTTTTCCTTTGTCCATTCTTGGCCAAATAGGTCTAATTACACCGTTATGAGCAGCAATATTGAGATAGTCCCCGTAAAAAACACTTTTTGTGGGTAAAAATGGTTTTTCAGAGATGCATTTTTCCTGAAAAGTTCTACCTCCATCTTTGGATGTACACCAAATTACATCCGTTTTATTGTTTGCGTATTTCCTTCGATCCAAATACACAAAATGCAGATTGCCATTTGTTTGATCAATGGTAATCCACGTAAAAAATTGATGTTTACCAGGGTTATCTTGATTTACACGAATTGGATCTGACCAGGTTTCACCCTGATCTGTTGATTTCATTAACCAAATATCCGTATCATTTGATCCATTGCGTTGATCAGCCCAATTCAGGTAAAGTGTTCCGCGATAGGGGCTATTGCTTTGATCACATATTAAAATTGGCAATCCATTACAGCGATTTATTCCCGGAATATCAATGGTCCATCCGCCTGGATGTTCGGCTATCAATTTTTCCTGCGGTAACCAACTAATTCCTCCATCAAACGATTTTTGAAAAACCAACCCTTTCGGACCTGACCATGCAACATAAATTTCGCCATTTGGTCCGTAAGTAGGTACTGCACCCTCTACTGTATTGTCATCATCTATGCAATCACCCCCGAATTTATTTATTCGAACAGGGTCACTCCAAGATTGACCTTGATCTAAAGAACGTGAGAACATAATGTGTGAGGAGTCTAATGGGTTTTTTGAATCGTATTTGTCAAATTGCGTCCAAGTTAAACAAAGCGTATTGTTTGAAGGATGCAGAGCAACCCAATGTTTATCTTGTGCTTTAGCGCCATTTGGCTTTGGAAAAGTTCCGTTTGAAAATTCTGAATTTATAGTTGGCGCTACCTGACAAACTATGCGATCGATCCAAGACGTTTTTTTATAATTTGCCAAATGAAAGTAGTACACTTTTCCGGAACGATCAAAGGTTAAAACAGGATCTCCCCAAACACCGTATTTACTTTCTATTTTCCTATTTACCCATGTTTTTCCACCATCTTTTGAATAATGATAATTATCCAAAATAGAACCGGCCGCTATTTCATTGGTATTTATTGGGTTAATCGCAATTGAAGGTTCTGAAACTTGGTAAAAAACACCAGAATTGAAATCTTTGGTAATTTCAATATTTTCAAACTTGGTTGTTTGGCACGAAGAAAAAAACGAAAGAAAGGCTATACTAGCGAAGCCAATAAGAGAAAAGATTCTTTGTTGTTTCATTGGTTGATATTGAAAAAGAAAACTGTGGTTTTTCGAAAGTATACATTTTAACTAAAAGGGGAAAAACTATATCATCTCGGCTAATTAGCAATTCCGTTTCATCTCCTTCAGCCATGGAATTTACGTAGGACTCACATGCGCTTTGATCAACTCGATAACCATCACAAGCAATGATTTCATCATTAACACTCAATCCTGCTTTTTCTGCTGATGATTCTGAACGAACATTTTTTACCAGTACTTTTCCTGCTTCTTGTTTCAAAGTTGCACCGAATGAAGGTTTCTTTGAACCTGTATAATTGACAGTTACCCCAACTTTTGAAAAATACTCGTTGTAGGGCGGAATTTCAGTTCCCTCGATGTACTTGGCATAAAAAGGAGTCAAATCCTGTCCTAAAAAGTCTTCTAATTCTTTTTTAAACTCTTGATCCGTAATTCCTCTTTTTAATTCTTTCGCATATTTCAAATAAACATGTCTCATAAAATCATCCAGTCCTTTTTTGCCGTTGTATTTTGTAACCATCATCACATCAAAAATGGCAGCAATTACTTGACCTCTAGAATAATAGGTCATGGTTGTGTTGGAAGAGTTTTCGTTGGGTCTATATCCTTTAATCCACGCATCAAAACTGGAATGAGCCAAGGATTGAACGCGAGAACCAACCGTTCCTTCTACATAATTTACGGTGCTTTGAATTTTTGATACAAACTCTTCCTGACTTACTAAGCCAATTCTTCTCAATATAAGTTCATCGTAATAAGATGTAAATCCTTCCATTACCCAAAGTAAGTTTGTATAATTTTCTTGATCGTAATTAAATGGTCCTAATTCTATTGGCCTCAATCTCTTTACGTTCCATAAATGAAAATATTCGTGTGCAACAAGGTTTAAGAAATTAATATAATTTGAGCCAGAATATGTCCAACGGTTAACACTTAAGGTTGTTGAATTCATGTGCTCAAGACCTCCTTGTCCATTAACCACATTGTGAACGATAAAAACATATTCTTTATTTGGGTTTTCGCCAAAAACTGCTGTTTCAGCATCAATGACTTTTGGCATATCTTTTTTGAGTTTTTCAATGTCATAATTAGCTTCTCCATACATAGCAACCGTATGTTTAACTCCTGAAGCAACAAAATCAAAAACTACGTGATTTCCAATTTCAATCGGACAATCCACCAATTGATCGTAGTTCTCAAATTGAAATGTTTCAGAACCGTCTTTTGCGATACTAATGCTTGATTTTGGCAGAGCCGTTGTAATTTTCTTGAAATCTTTATAAGGAACTATTTCCAAGCTTCCTGCTATTTCTTGATTCCCTGAAACGTACATAAATACCCCTGAACCACTAACGAATCCGTGAGTTAAATCTAAAAAACTTGTTCTCACGCTTAATTCAAAAGCATAAACTTCATATGTAATACTAATTTTTTTTGCTTTGTTGGAATTATCAATGAGCCACGTATTTTTTGTTTTCTTACTTGTTTTTAGCGACTTATTCGATTCATCTTTTGCTCTTACCTGGTTTACATTTTTTGAAAATTCTCGCACAAGATAAGATCCAGGAGCCCATACCGGCATTTTAATTTCAATTTCTTTTTGTTTGAATCCTTCTAAAATCATTTCAACTTCGAAATAATGATTTTGTGGGTTAGACATCTTGAGTTTGTAATTGACTTTCTGACCAACTAATGAACTTGCGGAAATGCAAATAATGAAAATTGTTAAAATGAATTTATTAATCATAGTTATAAGTAATTAATTGATTTTTCGAGTGCTATTCCGCGTGAACCTTTGAGTAATATAAACTTATTCATCAATTGATTCGCTTTTAAATACACTAATAATTCGTCTACATGTTTAAATTTTTCCAAGGCTTTATTTTCGGATGAATCAAAGAACAAGGAGCCAATAGTAATATATGGGGTTAACTTTTTATTGAGTAACGCTAGTATTTCGTTGTGCTTGGCAGTTGCTTCTTTACCAAGTTCTAACATATCACCTATTATTGCTATTTTTTCTGGTGAATTGGTTGAAATAAAACTTGTAATTGCTGACAGCATACTTGATGGATTGGCATTATAGCAATCGACCAGTACTATATTTTTTTCTGTTCTTGTTATCTGTGAGCGATTATTTGATGGCGTATATTGTGCAACAGATACATTGATTTTGTCAACCGGAACTTTAAATAGTTGACCGAAGCGGATTGCGACTAAAAAATTATACAAATTATAACTTCCGAACAAATTTGTTTTTACCAAGTGCTTTTGTCCATTTTCATCAGTCCAGTGAAAATTTAAACAGGGGTTTAAGGATTCTACCTCACCTTGTAATTCAGAATTTTCAACTACCGAGTAATAGGCATATTTCGAATTATTGGGTAGGTTTGAACATAAAGTTTGATCATCTTTATTCACCACCAAAATTCCGTTTGATTTCTCGACAGAATCAAATAGTTCAAGTTTTGTTTTTAGAACACCTTCAAAGTTGCCAAAGCCTTCTAGGTGAGCAGCACCAATATTGGTTATTATCCCATGCGTAGGCTCAGCGATTTCGCAAAGTTCGGCGATATCATTTAAACGATTGGCACCCATTTCAATTATCGCTAATTCGTGAGTTTCAGTGATTGAGAGTAGGGTAAGCGGTACACCGATGTGATTGTTCAAATTACCTACTGTTGCGAGCGTAGTATATTGGCTACATAAAACTTGATTTATAAGCTCTTTCGTAGTTGTTTTACCATTTGAACCTGTAATACCAATAATTGGGATAGTTAATTTTTTTCTATGATAATTAGCGAGTTTTTGAAGAAAAACAAGTGAGTTGTCTACCGAGAAAATGGTTTCGTTATTAGCATATTCACTTTCGTCTACAATGGCATATTTTGCCCCTTGTTTTATCGCTTGATTTGCAAATGTATTTCCATTAAAATTTGAACCTTTGAGTGCTACAAAAAGTCCGTCAATTTTTACATTTCGTGTATCAATAAATACACCAGACGTATTGTAAAAAAGTTGAAATAATTCTTCCATAAAAAAAGGCCTGATTAACAGGCCTTAAAAATAATCATTATGGTTTTCTTTTCTTCTTTTTACCGTAATTTTTTCCGGTTGGGCTTCCAACTCTATCCATAGCACAACGGAAACCAATATTTCTTGTAGACTGACGCTCATCTAGAAAACGACGAGTATGGCATCCTAACCAATACGCATTGTCTTCCCAAGAACCACCTTTGTAAACGCGTGTTCTATCAGATACTAAGGTTGTTGGAACACCTTTATTCCATCCTTTGTTAACCTCTTCTCCTTGTAGATTAAATCTTTCATGATCGTTTTGATACATTACTAATTTAGGATCACGTTTGCCCATATTAATATCATTCATACGTGTTTGATTGTTATAGAATATGGAAGATTCAATATCGCCATCTAGATAATCGATGTAATCATCTTTTCTGTAGTTTAATCTACCTAGATTTT
>JBIKQS010000085.1:0-8617 GCA_044349575.1 Crocinitomicaceae bacterium | reverse complement strand
GCAACTCGTTTATTTTAGTATTGACATTTGCTACAGCTTGTAAAACTCCTTTGCCTAAATACATCGAAGAATCGTTATCTCTCAATTCAACTGCCTCGTGAATTCCTGTTGATGCACCTGAAGGAACTGCAGCTCTACCAATTAAACCATCAGTCGTCAACACATCAACTTCAACAGTAGGATTACCTCTTGAATCAAGAATTTGGCGTGCGTGTATTTTTGAAATATAGCTCATACTATTTTTTATATTTAATTATGTTAGCAATAAATTGATCAAATAAATAACGAGAATCATGCGGTCCAGCTGACGCTTCAGGATGATATTGCACAGAGAAAACAGGTTTATCAATCAATTCAATTCCGGCAACGGTATCATCATTTAAATGAACATGAGTTATGGAACAATTTAAATTATTAGGTAAACTTGCTTTAGAAATAACAAAACCGTGATTTTGAGACGTTATTTCGCCTTTACCTGTTTTCAAATTCTTAATTGGATGATTGATTCCTCGATGACCATTAAACATTTTCTCGGTAGTTAACCCTTGGCTTAACCCAAGAATTTGATGACCTAAACATATTCCAAAGACAGGTATTTTAGTTTCAACAATTTCCTTTACTAATGCAATTGAATCTGGCATCGCAGAAGGGTCACCAGGCCCATTGGATAGCATAAATCCATCAGGATTGAATTCCAAAAGTTCTTCCAAGGTTACATTTAAAGGGAATACTTTAACTAAGCATCCTCGTTCAACAAGACAACGAATAATATTTTTCTTAACCCCGAAATCAAGTAAAGCAACTCGAAACAACGAATCATGCGAGGTCTCAACATAAGAATCCTTAGTAGCAACTTTTGACGATAACTCTAATCCGTTCATTGACGGAGTCTGGTTCAATCTTATCATTAGTTCATCTCCAGATAAATTTTCCGAAGAAATAATGCAATTCATGGCTCCTTTTGATCGAATGTACCTCACCAACGCTCTGGTATCTATGTCTGAAATACCTACAACACCATTTCTTTCCATATAGGACTGAAGTGATTCAGTTGCTGAAACTCTTGAATATCCGTCTGAAAACTTCTTTACAATTAAACCAGAAATCTTCATAGAATCAGACTCAATCTCTTCAGAATGAACTCCATAATTACCAATATGAGCTGTATTCATGATTAATACTTGACCATAATAGGATGGATCAGTAAAAACTTCTTGATACCCTGTCATTCCTGTATTAAATGCAATTTCTCCAGTTGTAGTGCCGATTTTTCCTATTGCAAACCCTGAAAATGAAGTGCCATCCTCTAACATTAATAGTGCTTCTGTTCTATTATTCATGAAAACAATTTTGACAAAGTTAATCTCAAAATCCCATTACAGAGTTTAATTAAACAAAAAAAGGTGACTATAAGCCACCTTTTTTATCAACAAATTGTTAATCCTTAGTCTTTCTTTGATTCTTCTTCAGTCGATTCTGTATCTTCAGATGAATCATTAGCTTCATTACTAGAATCAGTGTTATCTACTTCAGCGGTTTCAGTAGATTCTTCTACCGTTTCAGCTGATACTTCTTCCACTACTTCAGCAGAAGCTACATCAACAACAACATCATCATTTGTTCCTTCTACTACTACTTCGTTTTCTGAAGTGTTATCACCCGCCTTTTTCACACCACCTCTTCTGGAACGTCTAGTTGTTTTCTTAGTTGAATCATTTGAATATATTTCATTAAAATCAACTAATTCTATCAAACACATTTCTGCATTATCACCTAGTCTGTATCCAGTTTTGATAATTCTTGTATATCCACCGTTTCTTGATGAAATTTTTGGTGCTATCTCTCTAAACAATTCTGTTACCACTTCTTTATCTTGAAGATAGGAAAAAACCACTCTTCGAGAATGTGTAGAATCAGTTTTTGATTTTGTTAAAAGAGGTTCAACAAAAACTTTCAACGCTTTTGCCTTAGCAATGGTTGTATTAATTCTTTTGTGTCGAATTAATGAACAAGCCATATTAGAAATCATTGCTTTTCTGTGCGACGATTTTCTTCCTAAATTATTTACCTTATCTCCGTGTCTCATGATTTCTATTTCTTAATCCATGTCTAATTTATACTTAGCCACGTTCATTCCAAATGTTAGCCCTTTATTATCAACTAGTTCTTCAAGTTCTGTTAATGATTTCTTACCAAAATTTCTGAATTTCAATAAATCAGATTTCGCAAAAGCCACCAACTCACCAAGTGTATCAACTTCTGCAGCCTTCAAGCAATTCAATGCTCTCACTGAAAGATCCATATCAACAAGCTTGGTCTTAAGTAATTGACGCATGTGCAATGAAGACTCATCAAACTCTTCACTATCAGATTTAGACTCATTTTCAATTGAAATTCTTTCGTCAGAAAAAAGCATAAAATGATGAATCAAAATCTTAGCTGCTTCTTTTAACGCTTCCTTAGGTTGGATAGAACCATCCGTTTTAATATCAATGATTAATTTTTCGTAATCTGTTTTTTGCTCAACACGAAAGTTCTCAACTGAATATTTAACATTAACTATAGGTGTAAAGATTGAATCTACAGCAATAGTTCCAAAAGTTGCTTCTGAATTTTTGTTTTCTTCAGCAGGAACATATCCTCTTCCTTTAGTTATGTTCAATTCAATATTTAACTTTACACTTGACTCCATGTTACAGATAACTAAATCTGTATTAAGAACTTGAAATGCAGAAGTGAATTTACCAATATCCCCTGCAGTCAGTTGTTTTTGACCAGATATGGAAACAATAACAGTTTCACTATTCGATCCTTCAATTTGTTGCTTGAAACGAACTTGCTTTAAATTCAGAATTATTTCAGTAACGTCTTCAACTACTCCTTTGATAGCAGAAAATTCATGATCAACTCCTTCAATCTTGATAGAAGCTACCGCGAATCCTTCAAGAGAAGAAAGAAGAATACGACGTAGTGAGTTCCCTACTGTGATACCATAACCTGGTTCGAGGGGTCTAAATTCAAATTGACCTTCTCGCTCATCAGAGTGAACTAGAACAACTTTATCTGGTTTTTGAAAATCTAATATTGCCATAACAAAATGAAATAATTTTTATTTAGAATATAATTCGACTATTAACTGCTCCCGAATATTTTCAGGAATCATATCTCTTGCTGGAACCGCAATAACTTTACCTGTCATTGATGCAGAATTCCAATCTAACCAGTCAAATTTCTTATTTGTTGAATTTAAAGATGAAGTTATATTTTCAAGAGATTTAGATTTTTCCCTTACTCCAACTACATCACCAATTTTTATAGTATATGACGGAATATTTACAACCTCGCCATTAACTGTTATGTGTTTGTGACTTACTAACTGACGAGCAGCTCTTCTAGATGGAGCTACACCAAACCTGTAAACAGTATTATCCAATCGAGATTCACAAAGCACAAGCAAATTCTCACCTGTAATACCTTTCATACGTGAAGCTTTATCGAAAAGATTTCTAAACTGCTTCTCAAGAATACCATAGGTATATTTGGCTTTTTGCTTTTCACCTAATTGAATTGCGTATTCAGACTGTTTAGCACCTCTTCTCTTTGCAGGGCCATGCTGACCTGGTCCATAATTACGTTTTTCCAGAGCTTTATCTGGACCAAAAATTGCTTCTCTAAAACGTCTCGCAATTTTGGTTTTGGGTCCTCTATATCTTGCCATACTTAAATTTTATGAAAGAACTATGAATTAAGGCAATCCTTCGATAGTGTACTCTTTCTGATTAATAAAAATTTTAAACTCTTCTTTTCTTAGGGGGACGACATCCATTGTGTGGAAGCGGAGTTACGTCAACTATTTCAGTAACCTCAATACCCGTATTGTGTATTGCACGAATCGCAGATTCTCTACCAGCACCAGGTCCTTTAACGAATACACGAACTCTTCTTAAACCAAAATCATGAGCTTCTTTCGCTGCATCCTCAGCAGCAACTTGAGCAGCGTAAGGAGTATTTTTCTTCGAACCTTTAAAACCCATTTTCCCAGCAGAAGACCAAGAAATTACTTGTCCACCGCCATTGGTTAATGAAATGATTACATTGTTAAACGTAGCTTGTATATGCGCTTCACCAGCAGCATCTACTTTAACATTTTTTCTTTTTTTCTGATTTGTTTTAGCCATTTCAACTAGTTATTATTTAGTAGCTTTTTTCTTATTAGCAACAGTTTTACGTCTTCCTTTTCTTGTACGAGAATTATTCTTAGTTCTCTGGCCACGTAAAGGCAAACCTGCTCTATGTCTAATTCCTCTGTTACATCCAATATCCATTAAACGCTTAATATTCAATTGAATCTCAGATCTCAACTGACCTTCAGTCTTAACTTCATTTATAGCATTCCTAATCGCAGACAACTGATCATCATTCCAATCTTGAACTTTTATGTTCTCATCGATGTTATTGTCATTTAATATCTTTTTAGAAGTACTTCTTCCGATTCCAAAGATGTAAGTTAAACCTATTACACCTCTTTTGTTTTTTGGTAAATCAATTCCTGCTATACGTGCCATACTAAAAATAATTTTATCCCTGACGTTGCTTTAATTTTGGGTTCTTTTTGTTAATAATATAAACTCTTCCTTTGCGTTTTACTATTTTGCAATCCGCTGTTCTTTTCTTTACTGATGCTCTAACTTTCATCTTTCTCTATTTTATTTATATCTGAAGGAAATTCTTCCTTTTGTTAAATCATACGGTGACATTTCCACTTTAACTCTATCTCCAGGAAGAATTTTAATATAAAACATTCTCATTTTCCCAGAAATATGTGCTATAATAACATGTCCATTTTCCAATTCTACTTTAAACATTGCATTAGGCAATGCTTCTAAAATAATTCCGTCTTGTTCAATGGATGATTGTTTTGCCATAACTTAAAAACCTGAAGTTTCGTTTAAATTTCTTCTTCCTTTAATCCTTGTACCTTCCATTAAACCATCCATATGTCGATTCAACAAATAAGATTCAATTTGCTGCAATGTGTCTAATACTACACCAACCATGATTAATATCGAGGTTCCTCCAAAAAACATGGCAAACGCATCATTTACACCAGCTTGCTTGGCAATTGCAGGTAAAATAGCTATGGCTGCTAAGAATAGGGACCCAGGAAAGGTAATTCTAGAAATTAATGAATCGATGTATTCAGCAGTTTCCTCACCTGGACGAATCCCCGGTATGAATCCACCACTTCTTTTAAGATCGTCGGCTATCTTTCTAGGATTAATCATAATAGCCGTATAGAAATACGTGAAAACAATGATTAACAATGCAAGAATTAAATTATAGCTAATTCCATAAATGTCACTTAAAATTTTCTGAATGAAATTTCCTTCACCAACAACAGATGAAAAAGCCATCATAGGAATTGTCATAATTGCTTGAGCAAAAATTATTGGCATAACTCCGCTAGCATTCACCTTAATCGGCAGGTAATTTCGTGCACCTTGTTCTTCAACAGCTCTTGCACCTACAATTCTTTTTGCTGTATTTAATGGAATTCTGCGAACTCCTTGAACTATCAAAATTGTAAATAAAACAACAAGCATAAAAGCAACTATCTCAAGCACTATCATTATAAGATTAGACTTGTTCATTCCAATTTCAGCAATAAAAGACTCTGGTAGTCTAGCTAAAATTCCAACAGTAATTAACAAAGAAATACCATTACCAATTCCTTTTTCAGTAATTCGTTCGCCCAACCAAACAGCAAACATAGATCCTGCAACAAGAACAAGTATCGTTTGAGTCCACCAAAACGTAGAGGCATCTACTGGCATGGCTCCCTTATTTTGAACGTAAAGTGTTAAGTAACTTGGTGCTTGCAAAGCACAAATAATAATAGTTAAAATACGGGTATAATTATTTATTTGTTTTCTTCCTGCCTCACCTTCATTTTGCATTTTTTGAACCGCAGGAAGTGCCATACCTAACAACTGCATAATAATTGATGCACTAATGTATGGCATTATACCTAAAGCCATGACCGAAGCGTTGGAAAATCCACCACCAGAAGATAATGACAATAATGTTTCTAGCGCATTTTGATCACCTTTAGCTTGAGCATTAGCTAACGCGGTATAATCCACACCTGGAATTATGATAAACGAACCAACACGATAAACTAAAATCAAACCTAATGTAAGCAAGATTCGTTTACGAAGCTCTTCTACTTTCCAGATGTTTTTAAGATTTTCTACTAACTTTTTCATTCAAATGGGTGCAATATTAAATTTCCGAACAACTTCCTCCCTGTGCTTCAATTGATGCTTTGGCAGAAGTAGAAAATTTATGAGCAGTTACATTAATTTTTGTTTTTAACTCTCCATTACCTAGAATTTTCACTAGCTCATTTTTGGAAACAATACCATTTTCGCGTAAAACATCAAACGTAAACTCTGTAATATTTTTGTTTTCAGCTAAATTCTGGAGGATTGCAAGATTGACTGCCTTGTATTCAACACGGTTAATATTCTTGAAACCAAATTTAGGCACTCGTCTTTGAAGTGGCATTTGTCCACCCTCAAAACCGATTTTTGTTTTATAACCTGAACGAGATTTAGCTCCTTTGTGACCTCTTGTTGATGTCCCACCATGTCCAGAACCTTGGCCTCTACCAATTCTTTTCTCTTTTTTTACAGCTCCTTCAGCTGGCTTTAAATTACTTAAATTCATTACAAATAATTTATTCTGATATAACTTCTAATAAATGGTTTACCTTTCGAACCATTCCAAGTATTTGAGGAGTTGACTCTTTCTCAATAACCTGATTCAATCGTTTAAATCCTAAGGCCTTAATTGTCGCTTTTTGATCAGCTGGACATTTAATCGTACTTCTAACTTGTTTTAGTTTTATTGTAGACATGTTGAATATTATTAACCGTTAAAAACTTTATCCACAGAAATTCCTCTTTGTCTAGCAACTGAAGATGCATCTCTCATTTGAGCTAAGGCATCCATTGTTGCCTTCACAACGTTGTGAGGATTTGAAGATCCTTGAGATTTAGCTAGTACATTGTGAATTCCAACACTTTCTAAAACTGCACGCATCGCACCACCAGCGATAACTCCTGTACCATCAGTTGCAGGCTTCAACAATACATTTGCACCACCAAACTTACCTTTTTGAGAATGAGGGACAGTACCTTTAAAAATTGGAACTTTAATCAAATTTTTCTTAGCATCATCGATACCTTTAGTAATAGCTTCAGTTACTTCTTTCGCTTTTCCTAATCCATGACCAACAACACCGTTTTCATCCCCAACCACAACTATTGCAGAAAAACTAAAGGTTCTTCCTCCTTTTGTAACTTTTGTTACTCTATTTACTGCAACAAGCTTATCTTTTAATTCGATATCTGCAGATTTAACTCTATTCATATTTTGTACTGACATATACTATTAAAATTTTAAACCACCTTCTCGTGCAGCATCAGCCAAAGCCTTTACTCTACCGTGGTATAAATAACCATTTCTATCAAAAACTACAGAATCAATTCCAACTGTTTTTGCCTTTTCAGCAACTAGTTTACCCACAACTGATGCCTGATTAATTTTTGTACCTTGATCCGCATCCTTGTTTTTGAATGAAGAAGCTGACGCTAACGTCGTTCCTGATAAATCATCAATCAATTGTGCATAAATTTGCTTGTTACTTCTGTATACAGACAATCTAGGCAATTTAGCTGTACCGAAAATTTTCTTACGAATTCTTCGTTTAATTTTGATTCTTCTATTTAACTTATCTAATGCCATAACCTAATTATTTTTTACCTGCAGACTTACCTGCTTTTCTTCTTAATTCTTCACCAACAAACTTGATACCTTTACCTTTATATGGCTCAGGCTTTCTAAAAGACCTGATCTTTGCAGCTACCTGTCCCAATAATTGCTTATCAAACGATTCTAATGTTACAACTGGAGCCTTACCTTTTTCAGTTACTGTAGTTATTTTAACTTGACTTGGAACCTCTAGAATTATTGCATGTGAATAACCCAAAGCAAGCTCAAGTTGTTGACCAACAGCATTCGCACGATAACCAACTCCTACAATCTCCAATTCTTTCTTAAAACCTTCCGATACACCTGTTATCATGTTCTGAGTAAGTGCTCTGTAAAGACCATGCTTTGACCTGTGATCTGGCATATCAGAAGTTCGCGTAAATGTTATTACACCATCAGTTATATCCATTCCTATTGATGTATCAATTTCTTGAACTAATTCTCCTTTTGAACCTTTAACAGTAATGGTGTTATTTGCAAACTTAACATCAACTCCATTAGGTATTACAACCGGATTTTTTCCTATTCTTGACATTTCTATAATATATTAATAAACATAACAAAGAACTTCACCACCAACATTCAACTTTCTAGCTTCTTTATCAGTAATAACTCCTCTAGAAGTTGACATTATTGCCACACCTAAACCATTAAGTACTCTTGGTAAATTTTCAGTACCTGCATACTTACGTAAACCTGGACGTGATATTCTGTCGATTCTTGTTATCGCTGGAACTCTAGTTGTCGTATTGTACTTCAAGGCAATTTTAATTACACCTTG
>JBIKQS010000378.1:0-2506 GCA_044349575.1 Crocinitomicaceae bacterium | reverse complement strand
TTGGCCAATGATAAAGCGATTAATCTTTCTTTTCCAGTAAAGTTTTCCATTAGGATCATTATACACATCTAGTTCAAATCCACGAACATGATAATTTTCAAGCTGTTCTTCAAGTAAAACATGACCATAATCTATCTGAATCGGATCATTCTCTTTACCCAGTTGCTTTTTGAATCTAACTAAAAAACGAAGCAGCTTCTTATTTGGAATCTTTTTATAGGAATTGTGTGATGCTAAAATTCGAATGTCATTCAGTTTGAGTTCTTCATGTTGTGAAAAAACGACACAGGTAGAAAACAAGTTTATTACAAGCAGAAAAACCTTAATTCTCATTGGGATTTTTTGGAAATTTCGACATTATTTGGTAACGCTTACCTTGTTTTTCCATGCAATATTTCCAGAAGTCTGCACTCTCTGTATCAATGATTTCATCGCTTGTAACATTATTTACTACGATCCATGAATTTTCTTTTAGCTCCTCAATCAGTTGTGAATACCCCCAACCTGAATATCCAAGAAAAAATCGAACTTTTGTATGATTATCCGAGCTGGCTTCCAACAGACTTTGTATCTGGCTATAGTTCCCTCCAAAGTACAAATTTTCCATTATTTTAATAGATTCTTCAACCTGTTCTCCAAATTGGTGAATGTAAAATAAATGTTCTGTGTCAACAGGCCCTCCAACACTAATTTTCGCATTTTTTACTGGAAAGGTAGAATCGAGGGATGCCAAATCTATGTCTAAATAATTTGTCAAAACAAATCCAAAAGAACCCTCCATTGAGAAATCGCAAAGAATCACAACAGATCTGGAAAAATAATTATCGTCGAGAAACGGATCAGACAATAAAATACTTCCTTTCTTAGGGAATCTATTATTTTTAAAAGACAAATCAACCATGAGGGATTTTATTTGTTAACTCAGCCAACATGATCCCTGTTGCAACTGCTGCATTGAGTGATTCAGCATTTCCGAATGACGGAATTGTAATCTTGTCATCAATTAATTCAATAATATCATTTGAAATCCCTTTGCCCTCATTACCAACGATTAATACTGAATTTGATGGTACCTGGTACTTGTAAATATTTGTTCCATCTAATAGCGCACCAACAATCCTTCTATCCGTTTTTGACAACCAATCCTTTAAGTCAACGTATTCAACTCGCACACGAAAAACAGATCCCATACTTGCTTGAATGACTTTTTGATTAAAAACATCCACGCTATTTTTAGAGGCTAAAATAGTCCGAATCCCAAACCAATCTGCTGTTCTTATGATAGTTCCAAAATTTCCCGGATCTTGTATATCGTCGCAAGCCAACAGTAAATTATCATTTTCAATAACTGTATTATGGAAAAATGAATCAATTACTGCAAGAGAATTTTGAGGAGATTTTTGAGTAGAAATCTTGACTAGATCAGCACTGGAAATTTCTGAAACATTAAATTTAGCAATATCATCAGGTGCTAATTTTGTATCAGGGGTAACAAATATTTGTAAAATATTTCGGGGAATAGTTTTTATGGCTTCATGAACTAATTTATCACCCTCTACAACAAATCTATCTTGCAGATTGCGGAATTTATGCATTTTTAATTTTGCTATATCCTTGAGTAATTGTTTGGATGCACCCATGAAAGCGTATTATTCTTATTTTTGTTGTTAATTATGTTAGTGAAGCGTAAACTTACCTATTTTTATTTGATTGTTACTATTCTTTTCGCAAGTTGTAATCTTTCGAAAAATGTGCCAAAAGGTAAGTATTTACTCAAACGAAATAAATTAGACTTAAATTACTCCAGTCTAGACACATCTCAAGCTTCGTCTATTTCACTTGATCTTTCTAGTTTGATTAAGGAAACAAATATAACGAAAGAAGAACTGACGATATTATTGAGGCCTCAGCCAAATTACAGAACAATTGGAATTCGTGCTAAATTACGCGTTTACAACCTTATAGATTCAGCAGTTGTGGCAAAAAAAAGAGCCCAAAAGATAAAAAAAGTAGAGTTAAAAAATACGAAACGCAAAGAAAAAGAAGAACGCATTAATGAAAAACGCTTGCAAAAAGCTATAAAAAAAGGGTATGAATACTACACTGAAAAAATTATAGATACGCTCGTTCCTAAATTGGGCGTTAAAGAATGGCTAAAGTATAAATACGGAGAGAAACCAATTGTTTTTGACAGTGTTTTAATGAAAAAATCAAATGAACAAATAAAAAACTATTTAAAAAAGAAAGGCTATTATTTTTCGTCCGTTCAAAGTGCTGTTAAATACAAAAAGGAAGCAAGCGTATCTTACACAGTTTACACGGGACCCCTATTTAAAATTGACTCCATTTATTTTGATTTCACAAACAGAACCTACACATCAGAATTGAATGATTTTATAAAAAATCACATAAAGAAGGAAAAGGAACATCCATTTATTGGAAAACCGTTTGACAGCTTTTATTTAGATGAGTTGAGAAGTAGAATTGCCAAAAAAATGCGTGATAA
>JBIKQS010000377.1:0-2509 GCA_044349575.1 Crocinitomicaceae bacterium | reverse complement strand
CTCTCTGGATGATTTGGATTGCTTAAAATTTTCTACTTCATCCAATAGCGGATGACCAACGTATTGAGTTTCGTAATCAAATTGCTTGTAAAAATCATTTTCAAAAGGAAGAATCGTATACATTTTGTCAACGGTAGCCTTAATAATCTGCACACGAGATTTTTTCCATGCCCAAACTTGGGGAGAAATGTAGTAATGTACTTTAATTCCATGCTCCTTGGCCCACTTTGCAATTCGCAAATTAAAACCCGGGTAATCAATAAGTAATAAGACATCCGGTTTAAATTCTAAAATGTCTTTTTTACAAAAATTAATATTCTTGAGTATTGTACTTAAGTTCAGTAAAACTTCAATAAATCCCATGAAAGCAAGTTCAGATATATGTTTTACCAAAGTCGCTCCTTCTTTTTTCATGCGATCTCCACCCCATGCTCGAACAGCAATGGAAGAATCTAACTTATTCAATTCTTTTAATAAATTAGCTCCATGCAAATCACCAGAAGCTTCTCCGGCAATCATATAGATTCGAGCTTCTTTATGCTTCATTATTGAATTACATTCACATATAGCACATAAGGCAAGTATAGAATAGTGCCGAGAATTATTCCCATGGCCAATCCATATTTTTCTCTATTAAGACAGAGATAAAACCACAAAAGATTAGCAATAATTGCCAAAGAAAGAAATTTACTTCGCACCATATCCATGTTGAGAAATTGCTTCCAGAGATATTCAAATGGATAATTTTGAAATTCAGCCATAATTACAATCACAAGCGGAACAAAAACAATTGGAGAAAATAACCCAATTGCTAATCCTTTCGTATGTTCCCAACTCCAATTTCTTAGATTCATAAATTCCAATTTTTAATATCATCAATTTTTGCGTAAGCCGTCATATCAAAATGTGTAGGCACAACACTAACATACCCTTCTTTCATTGCGGCCAGATCTGTGTCTTCGTGTTGATCAACATTTGAGAACTCACCTGTCAACCAATAATACGGCTTTCCAAACTGGTCCATTCTTTTATCAAACCGATCTGCCCAAAAAGCATGAGCTTGTCTAGCAACTTTAAAACCTTTGATTTCTTCAATCGCCAAATCAGGAACATTAACATTTAGACAGGTATGTTGAGGAATCGAATTAGCTAATGCCTGATCAATTATACGTTTCGCGGCCCATTGAGAAGCTGTAAAATCCGCATCTGCCGAAAAATTCGCCAATGAAAAACCAATGGAAGGTATATTTTCCATAGCGCCCTCTACAGCAGCAGACATTGTTCCGGAGTATAGCACATTCGTAGATGTATTTTCACCATGATTGATTCCTGAAATAAGCAAATCAGGCTTGCCTTTGAGAATCTCATAAATAGCGAGTTTCACACAATCTACTGGAGTACCCGAACATGAAAAAGCACGTATGGATTCAAATCCGTTGAACTCATTTAGTCTCAAAGGATGATGAATTGTTATCGAATGACCGGTTGCAGACTGCGGTTTATCAGGAGCAACAACAAGCACCTCACCAAACTCCTTGGCCACCTCAATAAGAGATAGAATTCCTTTGGATGTAATTCCATCATCATTGGTTACTAATATTTTTGGTTTACTCATAATTTGCGATACGAAAATAGTGAATATAATCGAAATGAAAATAATTCAATTTTTTTCGCTTTATTTAATTTGCTTAAATGGCATTGGGAATACGGTGTTTTAATTTATTAAAAAGACAATTTAAATCACTTTTGCAATGATTAAACATCATTTAAAAGTTATTTTTGCAATGTATAGATTGCAAATTTTACTATTATTTGATATCATTAAAATACATTTTAAACTATTTTTGTAATTTATACATATCAATTTATATTTAATTATGATATTTTTGTATTGCAAAACAAGAGTTATTTATGTACCTTTGGGTAAAACGTGGAAAAGATGAATGAGCTAATTGCAACACACGAAAACACACTAAAAAACTTCCAGTCAAAATTCGAAAGAACAATGGATATTGACTGGAATGACCGATTAATTGGTCTTACAGGCGCACGTGGTGTTGGAAAAACATCATTTCTAATTAATCACATCATTAAAAATCTATCGAAAAAAGAGAAGGCTTTGTATATAAGTATGGATGACATTTACTTATCCACAATGAAATTAGTTGAATGCGCAGACTCATGGGTAAAACAAGGAGGCACACACTTATTCATTGATGAAATACATAAATATCCAAATTGGAGTCAGGAGCTTAAAAACATTTATGATCGTTACAGGCAGCTACACGTTGTTTTTACTGGTTCTTCTTTATTGCATATACAATCGGGAAAAGCGGATTTAAGCAGGCGAGCTGTTGTATATGTAATGAATGGTCTTTCCTTTCGCGAGTTTATCCAAATCCAAACAGGAAAAAAATTTCCCGTGATTCAATTAGAAGATTTACTGAAAAACCATACGGAAATTGCACGGGAAATTTCTTCAAAAATTCATCCCATTGCTCATTATATC
>JBIKQS010000084.1:0-8686 GCA_044349575.1 Crocinitomicaceae bacterium | reverse complement strand
CTTCCCATATACTGTGAAATATAGGTTTTTGTTGTTCCTGCAAATCCCCAAATAGGAACAAATGCAAACATATATAAGGAGCGTATATTTTGTGAAACAGTCAATTCAAAGGAACCAATTTGTTCAATCCAAATGAAAAAAATAGTCCAAGTTGCCAAAGCTGTCAATCCTTGAAGCATCAAGGGAGTTCCAATATTCAACAACTCTTTGAAAGAAACCCAGCTAATTTTCAGCCTTTTAAACAGATAATATTGTGATTTATAGCTTGTAAATAGCGTAAACAAGACCAAGAATAGAGTTCCTAATCCATCCGCAATTGTAGAGGCCCAGGCAGCTCCCTCCAAACCCATTTCTGGAAGAGAAAAATTACCAAAAATTAATGCGTAATCTAAAATAATGTTACTCAATGCAATAATTAAAGACGCAATCATTACAACCCATGTTTTACCAATTGCCATATAAAACGCTTGTATCGCTAATGTCAAAACGGAACCAAAAAGAGCAAAACTTCTAATTTGAACGTATTGACCTTGATACATGGCAATTGTGCTGTTTTTTGAATAACTCATTATCCATTCTGGCATAATAAAATACAATAAAATAAAAAGTAGTATTGCCACCATTGATAAAACAAAAATCGAGGTGCTAAAAATTTTACTTATTGATTTCAGTTTATTCTGACCTATTCGTCGAGCAATTAGAATTTGAGCTCCATCACCCAGTCCTAGAAGCGTTACATACATTGTAATATAAAGTAACCCTCCATTTCCAACGGCATCAAAAGCCAAGGTGTCGTAGCGACTAATAAACGCTGAATCTGTTATTAAAACAATTGATTGAATAAATGAAGACGCCATCAAAGGAAGGGCAACACTTATAATTGTTTTATATCGTATATCTAACATTAGTCAATTTGAATTACAAGTCCTTTCAAATATTCACCTTCTGGATGAAATGCATTTATAGGATGATCAGCTGGTTGGTGTAATTGTTCCAAAATTCGAATGGCCCTTCCAGAATTAATTGCAGCAGCAATTACGGTATTCGTAAACAGATATTTATCGACAACCTGTGAACAAGAAAACGTAAAAATAATTCCTCCGGGTTTTATAGCTTTGATTGCCATTTCATTCAAGCGTTTGTATCCTTGTATAGCTTGATGGCGCTTATCTCTGTGCTTTGCAAATGCCGGTGGATCCAATACAATTATGTCATAAGAATCGTCAAGTGTTTTCAAATATTCCATGGCATCGGCAACAATCGACTTGTGCTTACCTTTAAATTTATTAAGAGCAATGTTGGCATCTGTTAGTTCAATTGCTTTTTTGGAACTATCCAACGAATGAACCTCTTTTGCACCTGCAATAAGTGCCGACAAACTAAAACCTCCGCTGTAACAAAATGTATTTAGAATTTTTTTATCTTTTGCATATTTCCCCAATAAGAATCGATTTTCTCGCTGGTCAACAAAAAAGCCTGTTTTTTGTCCCGTAATCCAGTCAATTGAAAATCGAATGCCTTTTTCTTTTGCACTATGTGGAACAGCTATGCTACCAAATATAAAAGAATCTTCACCAAGTTCTTTTGCATGCAAGGTATCACTTGATTTTGAATATACGGCTTGTAAATCAGGAATTGCATTTTGTAATGCTTGGTTTAATAAAGATATAGAATGATACATGCCAATACTATGACATTGAACTACCGCAACATTTTCATAATAATCAATGATTAATCCTGGCAAGCCATCTCCCTCTCCGTGTACGAGTCTGCAGATAGAATTATCTTTTGCAAAAAGTCCGAGATTTCTTCGCAATTGAACAGCATCACCAATTTTCTCATTAAAAAAAGCTTGATTAATCTCTCGGTTCTCAAAGCTTACAATGCGCACTGCAATGGTTGCATTTTGAAAATGGCCAATTGCCAAAAATCGTTTTTTTGAATCATAGACAGAAACTAAATCTCCGTCCATAACTTCTTCATCAATAAGATCTATTGCGCCAGAAAAAACCCAAGGATGCTTGCGCAAAATAGATTCTTCTTTATTTTTTTTGAGGATTACTTCCTTGTACATAGCCGGCAAAGGTAAGGCTTTGCTTTTAATTTGAATCAGTTTAGCTTAGAACAAATTTCAGCGGCAAGAATTCGAGCCTCCCTATCTGATGAAACATAATCTTCATAGACCGGAGAAACAATTTTAGGCGATTTTACAACTGTTTCTTCATTGACTCTAAAAATATCTACAAATTGAATTTTATCATTTAAAAAAGCATCAACAGCAATTTCATTCGCGGCATTCAAATAACATGCAGCAACTCCTTCTTGTCGCATTGCCTCGTATGCCAAATTTAAATTTCGAAAAACATCCAAATCTGCCTTTTCAAACGTGAGATTTGGATAGTCCATAAAATTGAATCTAGGAAAAGTAGTTTCAAAACGATTCGGGTAAGTTAAAGCAAATTGAATGGGAAGTTTCATATCGGGCAGTCCCATTTGCGCTTTCATACTGCCATCAGTAAACTGAATGAGAGAATGAACGATAGATTGTGGGTGTACGATAACATCAATTTGTTCGGGTGTTAAATTGAAAAGCCATTTGGCTTCAATTACCTCTAACCCTTTATTCATTAAGGATGCTGAATCGATGGTAATTTTTGCTCCCATCGACCAATTAGGATGCTTCAATGCTTGTTGTTTAGTGACTTTCGTCAACTGTTCTGCAGTAAATCCTCTAAAAGGTCCGCCTGATGCCGTTAAATAAATTTTCTCAATCGGATTATGAAATTCCCCAACCAAACACTGAAAAATTGCAGAATGTTCAGAATCAACAGGATAAATGTTTACAGCATTTTCTTTAGCTAATCGTGTAATCAGATCTCCCGCAACAACTAACGTTTCTTTATTGGCTAATGCGATTGTTTTTTTTGCCTTAATTGCGTGAATAGTAGGTTTAAGCCCTGCATAACCCACCATTGCCGTAAGTACGGTATCTACTTCTGTAGATTCAACAACTTGACAAATGGCATCTTCACCAGCATAAACGTGAATTGCTTCAGTAGCCAGGGCTTCTTTGAGCTGAAGATAAAGCGTTTCATCACCAATAACCACGGTATTCGGTTGGTGTTTTTTGGCTTGTTCGATAAGTAAATCAATATTTTTTCCGGCAGTCAATACTTCCAACGAAAAATAGTCCGGATAATTTTCAAGTACTTCAAGCGCTTGTGTTCCAATAGATCCAGTCGATCCTAAAATTGCAATTCCTTTTTTTTTAACCATGAGGGAAGTGTAGCCGATTATCAGTTGTAAATACGCAACAATTCAGTTCCATTAAATATTGTTCTGTATTGTCTTAATCCAAATTGGCTATTTGATACGGGTGAACCATCGTACAGCGAAAATGTAGCATTATTACATGTGTCTTTTAACTGAAGGAAATTATCTGAATCCGGAAACAAAGGTAAAAAACAGGTCCCTTCTGGATCGGCAGGTGAGTGACGATCAAAAGCTACAAACTCATCAATTGCTCTTCTGTAAACAATAATACCTCTTGAGCCCCCATTTACATAAGCCCATCCTCCTACACCCGTTAGATTAGAATAACTCGGTAAAGTAATGTCGATCGTAATATCAAAGGGAATATTGGGAACTGGATTTACACCATTCTTATTGCAAGAAGAAGCCATTAAAATAGTGGTAATTACTAAAAAAAGTACGAACTTCATTTTTTAAAATTACAAAATGCATTTGAAACGCATGCTAATGTGGAATATTTTATTTTGCGTTTTCCTTCTGATAAGTTGTGGAAGCAAAAAAATGACCGCATCAGAAAAGCGTGCAGCACAAGCAAGTAAAACAATCAAAAAGTCGCAGAGAAAAGAATCACGAGGAAAAGAAAAAGCAATCAAAAAAGCAAAAAAAAGACATTGGAAAAACCAATCAAAACAGTTCAAACAAACCATTCGAAGAAATGAACGAAGATTGAAAAAAGAAAAATCTAAAAAGGGAAGAGAACCAAACGATTTTATTGATTCATGATATCTCGATACAAATTTTCGTAAATCGGCAGGATAACATCCATTGAAAAAACTTCTGCTCGTTTTTTTGCCTGCAGCTTAAATAAATTCAGTTTTTCAGTATCCAACAGCAAATCAATTGCAAATTCAGCCATTTTAGTCGTATCTCCTACGTCCGCTAAATAGCCAGAATAAGCGTGTAAATTTACTTCTGGAATTCCTCCGGTATTAGATGATATTACAGGAACCCCTACCGCCATTGCTTCAAGTGCAGCCAAACCAAAACTCTCCGTCTCAGAAGGCAATAAAAAGAGATCCGCTATCGGTAAAATATGGTTCGTATCTCTGACTTTTCCGAAGAATACAACGCGATCAATCAATCCAAGTTCACGACTTAATTTTTCAGCCATATACCTATCTGGACCATCACCAACCAAAATTAATTTTGCAGCAATTTGTTTATCAATCAACGCAAATATTTTTATCACATCTTCGATTCTTTTTACAGGCCGAAAATTAGAAATATGACAAATGATTTTTTCATCCGTATTGGCGTATTTTTTCCTTAATTCTTGGTGACAAAAAGTTGTTGAGTTTTCTTGAATATGAATGAAATTTGGTATCACATGGATTTGACGCTCGATACCAAAGTACTTGATAGTATCATTTTTTAAACTCTGTGAAACGGTTGTCACAGCATTAGATGCATTGATACAAAATCGAATAACGGGTTCAAAAGAAGGGTCTTTTCCCACGAGGGTAATATCTGTTCCGTGCAGCGTAGTTATAAAAGGAATATTTATACCCTGGGTCTTTAAAATTTGTTGAGCCATAAAGGCTGCTGAAGCATGTGGAATTGCATAATGAACGTGCAATAATTCAAGCTTTTCATACTTCACCACATCCACTAATTTACTCGCCAATTCTGTTTCATATGGCTGGTATTCAAAAAGGGGATAATTACTTACTGAAACCTCATGATAGTAAATATTTTCGTGAAAGCTCCCCAATCGAACGGGTTGTGAATACGTTATGAAATGAATTTGATGTCCCTTTTTTGCAAGTGCTTTTCCTAACTCAGTTGCAACAACTCCGCTTCCTCCAAATGTAGGATAAAGAACAACACCTATTTTCATGATACGAATAAAAAATTACTCCTCTTCAACATCTTCGCCATCTGTTTGTTCAGAACGACTTAGCGTAAATATTATCGATAGTCTGTAAATTATAGGGAGTATTTGAACTACTTGACCTTGCTCATTTTTAATTTTTATAGCATAAGCACTTCGAAAAGGACTATTGTTTGCATTTATCACATCGTAATAAATACCTGCCGTCAAAGCAACTGATTTTGCAATATCAATTTTTGCTCCCGCCGTAACAAATAAAGTTGGCGCCCATCGATTAGTGGTCAGTTCCTGAAAAGTTATAAAATTAAAAGGGCTTCGCAACATTTCAAATTCTGCTCCTCCATACAAATGTGTTTTACCAGTACTAACAAATCTTCCGTGTGCAAAAATTCCTCCACCATAAATTCTTAATGTCGTATTTACACCCAAAAAGTTTGTGTTTGTTTGTTGCAACCTGAAGGATGGTCCTACCACTAAATTTTCTCCAAATAACATCCCGAATTTAGGGCCTATACCAAAAGAGGATCCTAAATTTGAAGCACCAAAAAATCCATCAAATCCCAGTTCAGTTCCGGTTATATTTTGTCCGAAAGATAGAGAAGAAAGGAGAACAAAAAAACAAAAAACAAATTTTTTCATCGGTTTATTTTTACACAAAGATACTTCGTTTTTTTACTAATCAGTATCTTTAACCTTTCTTCTTTCATTTTGAAGAAAACACGAAAAAACATATTCATTTCATGAGCTATTTAGACGAGTTAAATACGAGCCAGCGAGAGGCAACAGAGCAAATTGATGGACCACTTATGGTAATTGCAGGTGCTGGTTCCGGTAAAACACGCGTGCTTACTTTTCGAATAGCGTACATGATTGAAAATGGCATAGATCCATTCAATATTCTCGCATTGACATTTACCAATAAGGCAGCACGTGAAATGACTGAACGAATTGGAAAAATAATAGGCCCAAGTGAGGCAAAGAACATTACTATGGGAACTTTTCATTCGGTTTTTTCGCGAATTCTTCGTTTCAATGCGGACCGGCTGGGTTACCCAACTAATTTTACAATATACGATACGCAAGATTCAAAAAACTTGATAAAAGATATAATTAAAGAGTTGAATCTTGACGATAAAGCGTACAAAGCAAGTTCTGTTCTTGGACGAATTTCTTCTGCAAAAAACAATCTGGTTTCTGCCGATATGTATGCGCAAAATGAAGAAATTTTATTTGAGGACAAACAGGCGAAAAGACCTCAAATAACTACCATATACAAGACCTACGAAAACCGTTGCCGAAAAGCAGGCGCAATGGACTTTGATGATTTGTTATTTCAAACGCATGTTCTATTGCGAGATTTTCCAGAAGTATTGGCTTATTATCAGCACAAATTTCAGTTCATCCTTGTAGATGAGTATCAAGATACTAACTATGCTCAATATTTGATTGTAAAAAAACTTGCCGCTACTAACGAAAACATATGTGTTGTAGGCGATGATGCACAAAGTATCTATTCATTTCGAGGAGCAAACATTCAAAACATTTTAAACTTCAAAGTTGATTATCCTGATTTTAAATTATTTAAATTAGAACAAAACTACCGGAGCACGAAAAATATTGTGGAGGCAGCCAACTCAATTATTTCAAAAAATAAAGACCAAATCAAAAAGACCGTTTGGACTGAGAATAGTGATGGTGCAAAAATTTCAGTTATTAGAACATTAACAGATAATGAGGAAGGAAAAATAATCGCTGGAAAAATCTTCGATACCAAACAATCTTTACCCATTACCTTCAATGATATTGCTGTTCTTTACCGAACAAATAGACAATCTCGTGCCTTTGAGGAAGCTTTGAGAAAATTCAATATCCCCTATAAAATTTATGGGGGAATTTCCTTCTATCAACGAAAAGAAATTAAAGATTTATTGGGCTATTTTCGTTTAACCACGAATCCATCTGATGAAGAAGCACTGAAAAGAATACTGAACTATCCAAGGAGAGGAATTGGTAAAACAACTGAAGAAAATTTAATTATTGCAGCAAATAACCATTCTGTAAGTATTTGGGAAGTTTTGTTGAACCTAGATCACTACGGTTTAAATTTTAACAAAGGTATTCGCGACAAACTGTATGAATTTGTCACAATGATTAAAAGTTTCCAAGCCCAACTTCATTCATTAAATGCTTTTCAACTAGCAGAAACGATAGCCAAATCATCCGGAATTCTTAAAGAATTAAAAGCTGAAAAAGATAAAGGACCTGAAGAAGTTGAGCGTTTTCAGAATATAGAAGAGTTGCTCTCTGGTATCCAAGAATTTGTCAATTCTTCCGATGAATTGAAAACACTTTCAGATTTTTTATTGGATGTTGCACTTCTTACAGATGCCGATGAAGATAAAAATGAGGAGCGAAACCACGTTACTTTAATGACTATTCACTCCAGCAAAGGACTTGAATTCCCGTACGTTTTTATTGTGGGAATGGAAGAAAATTTATTTCCATCTCAAATGGCCTTGAATTCCAGAACTGAACTTGAAGAAGAAAGACGATTGTTTTACGTAGCACTTACACGCGCCAAAGATGCTTGTACACTTTCTTATGCAGCATCCCGCTTTACGTGGGGACAATTGATTTCCTCCGAGCCAAGTCGTTTTATTGATGAAATCGATAGCCGATTTTTGAATTTTGATGCTCCACCAAGAGGACAAGGCAGGTCTCTAGGCATGGGCATAAATAGAGGTGAAAGACCTTTTTCTGGAGGATTGAATCGAACAATGGGTAGCCCGAAATTAACCGCAATGAATGACCTAAATGGCTCCAATAACTCCACTAATAATTCCCAATACATGGTTGGACAAAACGTTCAACATGAAAGATTTGGCAAGGGAAAAATCACAAAGTTGGAAGGAGCTGGGAATGATCAAAAAGCAACGGTTTTCTTTCCACACCATGGAATTAAAAATCTGATTCTTCGCTTTGCGAATCTACAAATTCTTGAAGAGGATTAACATAAGATTCAAATACTTCATTCCGTTTTAATAAAATTTTTCAGGGCTTGTTAATGCATTTTCCTAAGAAATGCAGTGCAAATTAGCCGAAAAGTAAACATACGGCATAAGCCTTTATAGCTCGTCTTTCTCCAAACGAATCTACTTTTTCATGAGTTGTGGCCTTGATTGAAATGCTGTCTACATCAGTTTCTAGTATTTCTGCTATAACTTTTTGCATTTCAGGAATATGTGGATTCACTTTTGGTTTTTCTAATATTACAGTTGAATCAATGTTTCCAACCGAATATCCCTTTTCCTTAATTTTTTTAAATACATCGCGAAGTAAGATTTTAGAATCAATTCCTTTGTATTGAGGATCAGTATCTGAAAAATGAAAACCTATATCTCGTAAACTCAATGCTCCAAGCATCGCGTCGCAAATTGCATGTAATAAAACATCCGCATCGGAGTGACCTACCGCACCAAGATCTGATTCAAGCTTAATTCCACCAAGATAAAGGTCATAACCAGTTTCCAAGCGATGAACATC
>JBIKQS010000083.1:0-8691 GCA_044349575.1 Crocinitomicaceae bacterium | reverse complement strand
GGTGGAACTGTAACAAGAGAGGATATCGGAAGATTACCTACACGTTCGGCTGCTGGTGTAGCTTCAACAGTAGGTGGGGTTAATACAAACGAAGGTTCAGGTGAAATTTCTGTTCGTGGTTCTCGTTCAGATGGTACATATTTTTACATAGATGGTATTAAAGTTCGTGGTTCTTCAAATTTACCTAAGTCTTCGCTTGAGGAAGTATCGGTAATAACAGGTGGTGTACCTGCAAACTACGGTGATGTTACCGGTGGTATTATTGCGGTTACTACAAGAGGACCTTCTGCAAAATATTTTGGTAGTCTTGAAGCAGTAAGTTCTGGTTTCTATATTAAAGGATCTGATCCAAATGGATACGATGGTAAAGTGTTTGGTTTAGATAAATTTGGATATAACCTTTTAGAAGGTATGTTATCTGGTCCATTATGGATGCAAAAAGATTCTACTGGTAAAAAAACAAAACCGAGATTAGGATTTTTAGCATCTGTAAATTATACAAATGAATTAGATAATCGCCCGCTTGCTGGAGGTAGCTATAGAATTAAAAAAGAAGTAAGAGATGAATTATTGGCAAATCCACTGAGACCAACTTCAACAGGTTTTGGTACATTTCACAATGCTTTATTTTTACGTCAGTCTGATTTCGAGAAAACAGCATGGAGAATGAATGCGGGTACGAGTAATGTTGCTGGGCAGTTCAAGTTAGATGTTAATACGGGACCTTCAGTTAACCTGACATTTGGAGGTTCATTAAATTACAGTGAAGGTACTAATTACTCGTATGCTAATTCATTATTGAATTTTACAAATTACGGAGTATTTAAGTCTTTGGATTGGAGGGTTTTTGGACGATTGACTCAACGTTTTGTCAATAAATCTGAAGGTTCTGCATCAAAAATTAAATCAGCCAACTACAACATCATGGTTGACTTTTCGAGATCAACAGATGAGTTTTATGACGCAAATCATAAGTACAATTTATTTAATTATGGTCATGTTGGTAAATTTGAAACGAGGAGAAGACCTTCTTATGAATTTGATCCAATTACACAAACCTACATACACAACGGTTTTAAAGATGAAGAGGTAACATTTACTCCTTCTGAGACGAACGCTGCATTAGCTGCTATTACGACACAATATTTTGATATATATGCAGGCAATCCAATTGGTCGATTCGAAAACATAAACCAAATTCAGCAAGGAAATGCATTACGTAATGGAGACAGACCTTCAAGTGTATACGGTATCTGGAGTAACATTGGTTCACCATATGATGGATTTGGAAAATCTGAAAATAATCAATTTCGTGTTACTGGGGCTGGTTCCGTTTCAATCGGAGATCACAATATCTCTTTAGGTTTTGAATTTGAACAACGTGTAGATAGAGGTTGGACAAGTGGTGATAATGGTCCTGTTGGAATCTGGTCAATAGCAAGACAATTAGCTAATTTCCACATTCGTGAATTAGATTTGAATAGCGGTATACTTTCTGATTCTGGTTCTTTTAAGGCTATTACTTACGACCGATTAAATTCTGGCTACGCTGCTTCATCTGGATTGGGAAGTTATGGTGGTCAAGAAAATAATGACAATCAATCATTCTTTGACTATAATTTAAGAGAGTATTTATATAACCAAGGGTGGATCGGTCAAGGCGGTGCTGGTTCTGACTTTATAGATATTGATCAGTATGATCCAAATATTTTTAAATTTGATATGTTTTCTCCAGATGAATTGTTAAATCAAGGTCAATCATATGTTTCTTACTGGGGATATGATCATACAGGTAAAAAAGTGAGAGGAAATACTGATATCAATAAGTATTTTAATGAGTTTGATGAAAATGGAAATTACAGACGTTTTGTAGGTGCTTTTCAACCAGTTTATATGGCAGGTTATTTAATGGATAAATTTGCATTTAAAGATATCGTATTTAACGTTGGAGTTCGTGTTGACGTTTTTGATGCAAATCAACCGGTTTTAAAAGATCCTTATTTATTTTTTAACGCATTAAGTGTTAAAGAAGCGAGAGCTCTAAAAGAAACAGATCCTAATGCATATTCGTGGGTTAATTTACCCGAGGGTATGGGAGATGATTATGTAGTTTATGTTAATGATGTTAACAATCCAACAGCTATTAATGGTTTCAGAACTGGAATGAATTGGTATAATTCAGTAGGAACACCTGTTGAGGATCCAAAAGTAATTCGTGGTTCAGCTGGTATAGCTCCTTGGTTGGTTGATCCTTCTCAAGAAACTCCCAATGAAACAGCATTTGAAGATTACAAGGCACAAGTTAATGTAATGCCGCGTATTGCGTTTTCATTTCCTATATCAGATGAAGCTTCTTTCTTTGCTCATTATGATGTACTTACAAAAAGACCAACAACAGGTTTTAGATTTAATCCATATGAATATCAATTTATTCAATCACGAAACGCGATTATCAACAATGCTAATTTGAAACCTGAAACTACAGTTGATTATGAATTAGGTTTTCAACAAGTATTGTCTCGCACCTCCTCTCTAAAGATTTCTGCGTTCTATAGAGAACAAAGAAATAATGTACAATTAATAAATATGTTTGAAGCTTATCCTGCAACATATAGAACTTTCGGAAACCGTGATTTCGGTACTGTAAAAGGTGTGACAGTTTCCTATGATTTACGTCAAACAGGAAATGTTCGATTGACAGCTGCCTACACCTTACAATTCGCTGATGGTACGGGATCTAATGCTACCACAGCAGCAGGTTTAGTAAATGCAGGTCTTCCTAACTTAAGAAATATATTCCCGTATGATTTTGATCAAAGACATGCTTTTAACATCACTTTTGACTACAGATATGGTGAGGGTGAAGCTTACAATGGTCCAATAATCGGAAATTTACGATTACTCGAAAATACAGGTTTGAATATATTCACAAACATTAACTCTGGTTCTCCTTATTCTGCACAAACGTTTATTACTGATGAAGGTATTGGGAATTTAAATGCAGGTTTGAGCGGGACACTTAATGGTTCTCGATTACCGTGGACGTATAGATTAGATATTCAATTGGACAAAACATTTAATATTGAATTTGGTAAAGATGACAATAAAAAGAAAGTTACATTCTTGAACTTCTATGTTCGTGTTACGAATTTGTTCAACCAATTTAACATATTAAATGTTTATCGAGCTACAGGAAACTGGGATGATGATGGTTATTTAGCTGCGGCAGCAAGCCAAACAGCAATTCAAAACCAAATCGACGAACAGGCATTTAGAGATTATTATGCAATGAAAGTTCAGAATCCTTTCAATATTAGTGTTCCTCGAACAATTCGTTTAGGTGTTAAATTTGATTTTTAAATAGTAGAAAATAAAATTAGTAGTATGAAAAAGCAATTAGTTGCAGCCTTATTTGGAATTACTCTTATTTCATCAAATGTTATGGCCTATTATGGTCCAAATGACAAAAGTAATAAGCCTCAAAATAAGCCTAAAGGTGCCAATTGTAGTCCAGCCACGGCTAAACTTTTTATGGAGTTTAACGACGTTAAGGCGTTAATTGAGCAAGGGGGTAGTATGTTTCAAAATAGACAAGCAGGTGTTTCATCCTATGAAATACCAAAGAATAGTGGTCTTCATGTTATTTTTGCAGGTGCACTTTGGATGGGTGGAACAGATGTTAATGGTCAGTTGAAATTGGCTGCGTTAAGATATCGTCAAGGAAATGATTTTTGGCCTGGCCCACTTACAGTAACGCCTGGTACGGGAGATTTTAATCCTGGTCTTCCAGTGGGTGATGGCGCGATTAGAGATTATGGAGAGGCAAATATTGATCCTGATCAGTGTTTGGCTTATGATAAATTTTATACAATTCGTAAAGCAGAAGTTGTTCGATTCAATATTTGGTGGGAGTGTAATAATGGTGTTACAACAGAAGGTTGTAACGACATAACAGTACCTACAAATGATGAATTAAATAGAATTTACGGTTGGCCAGCACATGGTGATGTATCACGTGGTCAAGACTATTTCTTAGCTCCATTCTATGATCGTGATGGTGATGGTAATTATAATCCTGATCAAGGTGATCATCCGTGGTATGATGATATATTAGGAAGAGATGATATTGAATGTGGATTTGACAGACGAGTTTCACTTTATGGTGATGAGACACATTGGTGGGTTTTCAATGATAAAGGTAATATACATACTGAGACGAATGGAGATCCAATTGGAATGGAGATTCGTGCTCAAGCTTTTTCTTTTGCAACAAATGATGAGATAAATAGAATGACCTTTTATAACTATGAGTTAATTAACCGTGGTACTCAGACTCTTCAAGATACTTATTTTTCTCAATACCTTGATGCTGATGTTGGTAACTATGCTGATGATTACACGGGTTGTGATGTTTCACGTGGTTTGGGATACATGTACAACGGTGATTTGAATGACGAAAGTGATGGTGGACGACCTGGTTATGGTGAGAATCCACCTGCTGTTGGCTGTGACTTCTTTGAAGGTCCTTATCAAGATGCTGATGGAATTGATAATGTTGGACCATTCATTGATAATGCTACTCAAACGCTTGTTACCCCTTCAATATCTGATGCTCTAGCTAATGGTGGTATTGTTTATAAAGGAATTGGAATTGGATATAGTGATGGTATTATTGATAATGAACGTTTTGGAATGAGACGATTCACTTATTATACATCAACTTCTGCATATCCATATAATGACCCGGGACCTGCTGCTGAATATTATAACTTCATGAAAGGTAATTGGGCGAATGGTTCTCAAATGTTTTATGGTGGTTTGGGGTATACTGGATCTACTGGTGTTTCAACCGTTGAGTCAAGTTACATGTTCCCAGGAACATCGGATCCTTTACATTGGTCAACAGGTGGAGAAGATATGGCAGGAGCTTTTCCTGATGGTTGGGATGAATCAACTAATAATAACCCTCCAGGTGATAGACGTTTTGTTCAGTCTGCTGGTCCATTTACATTAAAGCCTGGTGCTATTAATAATATTACAGTTGGAATTGTTTATGGTAGAAGTACTGATGGAGGTTTAATGTCATCTGTTGATGCAATGAAGAAAGCAGATACTAAGGCTCAGGCTTTGTTTGATGCGTGTTTTAAGATTTTATCACCACCAGATGCACCAAAAGTTACAATTCAAGAGTTGGAGAACGAATTAATTTTAATGTTGGAAAATCCGGCGTCTTCTAATAACTATCAAGAAAAATACAAAGAATTAGACGAGGTTAATATACCTGATCCTACCGTGGATAGATATTATAGATTTGAAGGTTATCAGATTTTTCAGTTAAAAGATGATGAAGTTTCCGTTGCTGATGTAACAGATCCTACCAAAGCAAGATTAGTTGCACAGTGTGATATTAAAAATGATATTTCTCGTTTAATTAACTTTGAATTTGATGAGGAGTTGGGTTATTCAATTCCAGTTGAAAAAGTTGATGGGGAAAACAAAGGTATACGTCATTCATTTAGAGTAACGGAAGATGCATTTGCACAAGGTCAACGAACACTTATTAATCATAAAACGTATTATTATGTTGCGATAGCTTACGCTCACAATGAATTTAAGAAATATGATCCAAATGATCCTGAATTTTTAGATGGTCAGAAAATCCCTTATATTTCTTCTCGTTTAAATTTTGACGGTACAGCTATTAGTGCTTACACGGCAGTTCCTCATAGTCCGGTTCCTGAAGCTGATGGAACCATGCAAATGATTGAATATGGTTCATCACCTCAAATCACCCGAATTGATGGTCATGGAAATGGTAATCGTTCCCTAGATTTCACTCCTTCTACGTTGGCGAAAATTCTAACAGATGGTTTTGTTGAAAATCCGACTTATGACTTTGGTAAAGGTCCAATAAACATTAAAGTAGTTGATCCATTAAATTTGGTTAGTGGTTATTTTGAGTGTAAGTTTAGAGACTATGTAGCTCCTGCATCAGGTAATAGCGCAGATACAGCTAGTTGGATAGTTTATCGTTATGACAAAAAAGGTGGAGCAATTTTAGATTCTGTTTCTTCGGAGCAAACAATAGAGTTTGATAATGAACAAATCATTCCTGAATGGGGTATTTCAGTTCAAATTAAACAAGAGAAGTACTTTTTCCCTGATGCTACTGGCCCTTTAGCGACTAAATCTACTGATATGATTGAGTCATCAATTGAATTTGCAGATTCTTCAAAACGTTGGTTGGCTGGAGTGCCTGATAATGACGCTTATTTCCCAACAAATTGGATACGTTCAGGAGATTATGCTCCAGAAACTGACCCAGCAAACGCAGCGTATGAGTGTTTGCCTGATGGTGCTACGTATTTAGACCCATGTAATTATCGTGATGAGGCAAATACAGATCCAGACCAAGACTACGAGAAGATTTTGGAGGGTACAATTGCTCCTCACAGAGTTGTAGGGTATCAAGCTGATTACATGCCTTTGGCTTATTACGGAACATTTGCTCCATCGAGTAAAACAAATGCTTCTATAAGCTTTTTGCCAAGTGTTAATATTGTTTTGACAAGTGATAAATCAAAATGGACACGTTGTCCGGTGATTGAATTAGGAAGAAATACAGCCTTGAACGTTGGCGGAGCTCAGGCAGGAGCAATGAGAAAAAGTCAAAGTGTTGATAAGAATGGAAATGCCGATTTAACCGGAACAGGAATGGGTTGGTTTCCTGGATATGCAGTTGACCTTGAATCAGGAGCTCGTTTATACATGGCATTTGGTGAAAATTCATTCCTAGGGGGTGAAAATGGAGCTGATATGATTTGGAATCCGACGGATCGTTTCATAAGCGGTGTAGGTACACCTTTAATGGGAGGAATGCATGCCATCTATGTGTTTAGCTACAACCAGAAGTCAATCAATGGTTTTTCAGGCGGATTTGATTTTCCTGCATACAAACCAGCTGAGGCAGAAGTAAATGGGTCTAACTTTTTACAAAACAAATGGTTGGAAGTAGAAACAAATTCTGCAACGGCAAAAAGAGAGTTGTACGGAAGTTTATCGTGGGTATCTTATCCTTTATTGCGTCCAAATCAATCGTTGTTATCGACGGATGTTACTATCAAATTGAGAGTTAACAAGGAATACAAAAACTTTGTGGCAACGGGCGAAAATGGTGGTAAACCGATGTATTCATGGTCAATGGATGATATTGCAACGGTAACTGCTAGTTCAGATCAATTGAAAGAAGCATTGAAGATGATAAATGTAGTACCTAATCCGTATAATGCTTTTTCTGAATATGAACGCAATAAGTTGGACACACGAATTAAAATCATCAATCTTCCGGAACAATGTACCATTCGGATTTACTCCACCAATGGAAAATTGATTCGAACTATTAAAAAAGACAGTCCAATTACTTATCAAGATTGGAATCTGACCAATCATGCAAATATCCCGGTTTCATCTGGGATGTATTTGATTCACGTGGAGATTCCAGGCATAGGCGATCGTGTAATTAAAGCATTTATTGCTATGCGAACCGTAGATTTGGAGAATTTGTAGCATGCAAGATATCGATTCAATATTCTCTATTTCAAATGAACTTGAATTTGAAAAAAAAGCCTTAGAAGTTTTTGATTTTCAGCGTAAAAACTGTAAGATCTACAACAAATACCTTTCTATTTTAAACTATCCAAATCCAACATGTCTGGAAGAAATTCCCTTTTTACCCATTTCATTTTTTCGAACGAATAAAGTTATTTCTGCGCAAGAAACATCTTTTAAGTTATTTAAAAGTAGCGGAACTACAGACTCAGAAAGAAGTCAGCATTTCGTTGCTGATATTTCCTTGTATGAAAAATCATTTGAGAAAGGATACCGACAATTTATTGGCAACCCAGAGGATCACGTTATTTTGGCCTTATTACCCAATTATCTTGAACAAGGCGATTCAAGTTTGGTATATATGGTCAATTATCTGATTCTGAAATCCAATTCTTTACTTTCAGGTTTTGTTTTAACTGATTTTCGAGAAATTTCCCAACGGTATCAACATGCCATTCAATCCGGTAAAAAATGTGTTATCATAGGTGTTTCATATGCCTTACTGGATTTAGCGGAACAAAACTATGACTTTTCACAGGCGCTTGTAATCGAAACGGGCGGAATGAAAGGCCGGCGAAAGGAAATGATTAAAGAGGAACTGCATGAAAAGTTATGTATCGGACTGAATGTTTCAAAAATAGCATCCGAATATGGAATGACCGAATTACTTTCGCAAGCTTACAGTCAGGAAAATGGCATTTTTAAAACACCAAATTGGATGAAAGTACTAATTCGAGATGTTTATGATCCCTTTGTTTATGAGCAAGAAGGGAAACTAGGGGCAGTAAATGTTATCGACTTAGCGAATATATACAGCTGTTCGTTTATCGCAACCGAAGATTTAGGTCGGTCATTTGGAAATCAATTTACCATCTCTGGACGAATGGACAAAAGTATTCTGCGTGGTTGTAATTTGCTGGTGTAATGCTTTCAATTAGGTGCAAAAAGATTCAAATGAATCGATAGTGTTAAAGGTTATGCGATAGATAAGTAATAGTGGATCATAACCAAAAGGTGGAGAGTAATATTTTTAATGAATAATTTTCCACTTTTTTCCTTGATACTTCGCAGGCTCTGTACGAG
>JBIKQS010000376.1:0-2523 GCA_044349575.1 Crocinitomicaceae bacterium | reverse complement strand
AAAGAATGGTCGGGGATGATCGAGAACATCTTATGGATGTTTGCGATAAAACAATTTTCTTCTGCCATTTTGAAAAATCAGCCATTACCTATGCTAATCTTATTGTTATTGCGCCACCACTTTGTGAATTGGAGATTTCATTTGCAATTTGGGTCGAGAGAATTTTTCGCCTTGCAAGAGAACTTAATATCAAAATAGAACTTTACTCAACAAGTGCAACCAAGGATCGATTTATTAAAGTTGGTATTGCAAATAAAATTGAGTTACCAGTTAAGTTTTTTGAAATTCAAAATTTGGATGAATCATTCCTACTCTATACTAAGAATAAAAACGATTTGATATTTGCATGTCTCGCAAGAAAAGGAGCTGTTTCATATGGATCAGAAAATGATTCGTTTACAGGTAAATTAGAAAAAGCATGTCCTGAAAATGATGTGGTATATGTTTATCCATCATCAGAAATTGATCCACTGTTCTCTTCTTATAAAGATATTTCTACAGCACCATTGGCGGTAGGTGTAGAAACGATTCAAAAAATTGGAAGGGAGGTAGGAAATATTTTAACTGGACCAGCAAATAAAAAAAGAAGGAGGAAGTAATTATTTACTTAACACTTTTGGAATTCGAATATAATCAGAATCCTTTTTCGGTGCATTTTTTAAAGCATCTTCTTTTGAAATTGTTTCAACAGCAACATCCTCACGCAAAATATTTACGGCATCTGACATAAAAATGAGCGGTTCTACCCCGTCAGTATCAACTGAATTTAGGGCATCCATGAAGTTTATGATTTTCTCCATGTCCTGCTTAATTTCTTGCTTTTCTTCCCCAATAAATTCGAGTCGAGCTAAATGAGCAATATGATCAACAATTTCGTCTGTGATTTTCATGTAAACAAAGTTAGGATAACTTTTTTAATTCTGATTTTTTCTGCCTGTTTTTTATCCACGCATTTAGTCCTACGACTACAATTATTAAGCCTGCTCCGAAATAAAAATTAGTGTTCAGTAGCGTATGTTCATTTAGTATAAAAATGGCAAGTAGAATTGTATAAATGGGTTCCAAATTAATACTCAATGAAACTGTAAATGCGCCTAACATTTTTACAATTTCGATGGTAACCAAAAAAGCAAACGAGGTACATAAAATACCAAGAAATAAAAGCCAAAGTAAATCACTTTGTGTCATAACGAATAAATCTGCTGAAAATCTACCTTGTGTCATTAAAACAATACTTATAAAAACAAATCCGGTTAACATTTCAAAAAGGGTTATTGTAGGGGTTGGAATATCTTGAGCCAATTTCCCATTGAATACAGAAAAAAATGCAGCACATAAAGCCGAGACGAGTCCATAACCAAGTGCTTCATATTCATTTGGTTTGAAGTCTGATGAAACAAAATAGATTCCAAAAATAACAACCATACCCAACAAGAACTCAATCCACTGAAACGGTCTTTTCATTACCAAAGGCTCCAACCACGTCACATGCAAGGTCGTTGTTGATAGACATAAAATGCCCAAAGAGGCAGTAGATAATTGAATGGATTTGTAAAATGTGATCCAATGCAAAGCGACGATGATTCCCACCCCTATTAGTTTCAAACCATCTTTGAAGCTTGCAATTCGCATAGGGTATTTTCTAATCACCATAAAAAGGCCAAGTGCAAGAAAGGCAATTAATACACGATGCCAAACAATTACAAGCGATTCTAGTTGGATGAGTTTGCCTAAAATACCTGTAAAACCCCACATAAAAATGATGAGGTGCATCAACATGTGGTATTTGTAGGTTTGAAACACGATGCAAAAGTACGGAATGTAGGTTAGAATACAACCTTATTAAAATCAATGGAAATATCTTGAATGAGAAAGAAACTTCCAAAAACGAGAATAGTATCATCGGCTGTTGAATGAGTAATACAAGACTTTAACGCCTGATTGACATTATCAAAAATTTCAATATTTCTATCGGAATGTGTTTGCTTCATTTCTTCAACTGTCCAACTTCTTTCGGAACCAAATGGTGTAAAACAGATAATTGATTCTTTTGGGAATTGCGCCACTATCTCGTCATAATTCTTGTCTGAACTCGATCCGTAAACGATAAAAAGCTTTCCCTTGATTGAGTTTTGAAGCAAGAATAATGTAGCTTTAATTCCCTCAAGGTTGTGCGAAACATCCAGAATAATTCTGGGTTGATTACAAACTATTTCAATTCTTTTTTGGTAGCCGGTATTTGCTGAAACGTTTGCAATTGCTCGTTCAAATAGCTGTTTATCAATTGAAATATTTTCCTTTTTATGCAATTCAACAAGAGATAAGAATGCTGTTTTGGCATTTAGTAACTGGAATCCTGTATTAAACGGGAATGGCATTTCTTCGATCCATTGAGGAAAATGCTCATCCGCTACAAAATACAAGTTGGAATTTTTTTCTTTTGACTTCTTGCTAAATACAGGTGCAGTTTCACTATCTTTTTCGCCAATTACAACGGGAACATTTTGCTTGATAATACCTGCC
>JBIKQS010000375.1:0-2524 GCA_044349575.1 Crocinitomicaceae bacterium | reverse complement strand
ATCAACCTAATTCAGGGTTAAAAGAAGAAGTCGTCCTTAGTGACGACTTTTTTATTTTTATATACATGTAGTCCAATCTTTAAAATTTCACTAAGAATAAATTATTACAGTCTCGTGCAAAATTGTTTGAGGATCTCAAGGGTAAACGTCAATTTTATTCAATATTCAAGTAACCCTATATTCTAAGGAGATCTATATTTGGCTGTTGACTTATCCAAGAATTAGCAACCGTAATTTGATTAGCCAAATCATCAAGTAAGCCTAAATTAATGCTATTCACTCTAATTCGATTAATCTTGTGCGAATACTTCATTGCCTCCTCCTCGCTACCACCAACGAAATAGATTTGATAAGAATTAAACCCATTGAGGCTAGGTAAGTAATTTAACGGAACAAAGACAAAATCTGAAACCATCTCATTCAGCCAATTATCAGAAGAAACGTTGATTGTTGTATCGTATAGATGAGCATTATACCCCAAGACTGAAGAACCTTTTTTACGAAGATCTTCGATGAATTCTTCCAATTTCTCAGTTGCCAAACCGGTAATGATTTTTCGTTGACCTCTACTAAAATGGCCTACTAATTTCCGGTAGTGTTCACTTCTTTCATCGTTTTCGATTAGTTCATACAAATCTAATAACCATCGATATACTTTCGGGATATTTTGAGTCATTGTTTCAACCACCTCAAAGGATTTTATGGCTGGCTCATACATTTTCAGTAAAGCAAAAGCCTCGCCGAGATGAAAGTGCGCCAACGGATAATGATACAAGCGATCTATGGCATCTAAAAAATAGGAGATTGCTTCTTCATAATTACCTTCTTGGAGATATGCCATGCCTATTCCATGAAAAGCATACGGATTTTCAGGATCTTTTTTGATGATTCGGCTAAAACTTTCAATGGCTCCTTTACTATCCCTCATATTGTTTAAAAGCCTACCCATGTCAAGCAGAATCTCAATGGCATCCGGATTTTCTTGCAAAGCACTTTGTAAAAGTTTATGTGCGTTATCTGGTCGATTTAAACCCAATTGAACCTTTGATTCAAGCACATCAATATAACCGGCATTCATCAGTTTATTCTTCCTTACAAAATTCAGATATTCCTCAGCTAATTTGAATCTCTTGGTTTTTACAGCACAATTGATGGCTTCAATTAAGATCCTAAAATCAGGTTTTTCTTTATTCTCAATTTCCAATAAAATTTCCAATGCCTCCTCGTATTTACTTGCTGTGGCATACGATTTAGCCAAATAAAAATTATTTTCATTGATGATCCCTTTCAAATAATTCTCAGCATCTTGATGGGGTGCATTCAGATCGTCAATATATCCCAAATCGATTAATTGTTGAAGTGCGGTGTCATTTAAATCCGCATCATGATGCTTTGGAATAACGATTTCACCTCCCGATTCTTTTCTATTCTCCCACGAATCAATGTACTTAATTTCCTTTTCTTTTTCGTAGATATCAACTAAAGGTTTACCAACCATATCTCTTCCAATAGGTAAATCAAATAATGAAAGTAAGGTTGGTGTTATATCTAAAATGCTCGATCCATAAATACTATCTCCTTTTTTAATTCCAGGCCCTTTGATAGCAATAACGCCATAAGGTGCATGCTCAATAGCCGGACCAGAAGGAACTTGCGGAACATGGGTTGGACGAAGATGATCGGAATGGAATCCATGGTCAGAAATCACCATAACAGTTGTATCATCATCCACCAATTTTAGCATTCTATCCAACATCATGTCATGGTAAACATAGGCACCAATTACAACATCTTTGAATAAATTGTATGCTTCGTCGGTTATACCCTTCATTTGAGGAGGATGATATTTCATGAAAGCATGACTAAAATGATCCATTGCATCGTGATAAACTGCCATAAAATCCCACGGTTCGGAAATCATTAATTCAGTTGCTGTTGCATGAACCGTTGTTGCATGAGCTAGAAGTTTGGCAATGACATTTAATCGTTTATCGTGTTTTTTATCTAATGCTACTGCTTGAGGAACAAAAGGCATAATGAGGTTACCCGTTATTTCATACGGATGGACACGTAAATCCTTAACTTTATCCATAATTCTATCAGGATACACTGAACCTTCTGGAATTTTCCAATCGGCAATTTCAACTATTTCCTTGCCTACTTTTTCTTGATGAAATAGATTTGAAATCATACATCCATTAATGCTCTCAACTGGATTACTTGGCCACCATCCAACAACATTGGACTTGTAACCTTCTATGGTAAGCATATTCCAAATTGCCTTCACTTTTCGAGAATACGAGGACACAGGTCGAACACCACCTTGACCGTCGGGCTCAACAAAACCCAAAACACCGTGATCAAAAGGACGAACACCCGTTGCCATAGATGTCCAAAGCATAGGTGAAAGCGGCGGATCAATTGTAGCTAACTTACCACGCACTCCATTATCCACAATACTCTTAATGGCAGGCATAAGACCATTTGCCATCAATTTATCGATTATTTTCCAATCAGCTGAGTC
>JBIKQS010000082.1:0-8715 GCA_044349575.1 Crocinitomicaceae bacterium | reverse complement strand
GAATTCAAAACGTATAATGTGAATTCCAATAAATTTTTAATTTCTAATCAAAAAACCGATTATTTTCTTAACTTAGTATAAGGGGGATTTTAATAATTTACAATTTATGACCGATAAACAAATTTTTTTTGAAAATAGCCATATTCGCAGGCATTTTGATGTAGAAAATGAAGTTTGGTATTTTTCGTTGGTTGATATAGTGGCAGCACTTACGGATTCTACCAACCCTACAGATTACCTAAAAAAAATGCGAAAAAGAGATTCCGAATTGCATTCCTACCTGGGGACAAATTGTCCCCAGGTACCAATGATAACCAATAGAAAAAAACGTAAGACTCTAGCAGGTAATGTAGAACAAATATTTAGATTAATACAATCAATCCCATCCCCAAAAGCTGAACCTTTCAAACAGTGGTTGGCTAAAGTGGGTTATGAACGATTACAGGAAATTCAAGATCCAAGTTTAAGTATTGATAGAGCTCGCCAAAACTGGAAAGATAAAGGACGTAGTGAAAAATGGGTTCAGCAACGTATGATGGGTCAATTTTTATAACTTAGAACACGATTTGGTTTAAAATGAAATTAAGTAATAAGACTAATATGAAGATTTAATTATGGAAGATAATATAAAAAAATTTCTTTTATACACCTCACCAAACGGAGAAATTCGTGTGGATGTATTATTACAGGACGAAACAGTTTGGCTAACTCAAAAAGCAATTTCTGAACTTTTCGGTGTTGTAAAGTCTACTGTAAACGAACTTTTAATGAATATTTATAATTCAAATGAATTAGAAAGGGATTCAACTATTCGGAAAATCCGAACAGTTCAAATTGAAGGTACGAGGTCTGTTCAGCGCGATTTAGAATATTATAATCTCGACGTAATAATTTCGGTTGGATATCGCGTAAATTCCTCAAAGGCAACTCAATTCAGAATTTGGGCAACAAAAACATTAAAAGAATACCTAATAAAAGGTTTTATTCTTGATGACATTCGTTTGAAGCAAGGTCAAAACTATTTTAAGAACGATTATTTTAAAGAATTACTTCAGAGAATCCGTTCAATAAGATCTAGTGAACGAAGAATGTATCAACAGGTAACTGATGTTTTTGCGGAATGTTGTATTGATTATGACTATAATTCAGAGATTACTAAAAATTTCTATGCAATGGTTCAAAACAAATTTCACTTTGCAATTACAGGTAATACTGCTGCGTAAATCATAAATAAAAAAGCAGACAATTTATCCGAAAATATGGGCCTTACAACATGGAAAAATGGACCAAAAGGGAGAATTTTAAAACAAGATGTTCTTATTGCTAAAAATTATTTAGAAGAAAAGGAAATTAAACAATTGGAAAGAACGGTATCTTCTTATTTTGACTATATTGAAGGTTTAATAGAAAGAGAAAACACATTTACAATGAATGAGTTAGCTGAAAGCGTTGATCGCTTTTTAAATTTCAACGATTATAAAATATTAGAAGGAAAAGGTACTATTTCAAAATTTCAAGCAGACAAAAAAGCAGTTAAAGAATATGAAAAATTTAATAAAATACAACAAATAACATCTGATTTTGACCAAGAAATCATTCGTTGGTTAAAAAAATAATTCCCCCCTACTTCACTAGCTTCCTGTACTTAATCCTCTTCGGACCCGCATCACCTAAGCGTTTTTTGCGGTTTTCTTCGTATTCAGAATAACTTCCTTCAAACCAATAGACTTGCGAATCTCCTTCAAAAGCTAGAATATGCGTACAAATACGATCCAAGAACCAACGGTCGTGGGAAACAACTACGGCACAGCCTGCAAAATCCTGAATACCCTCTTCCAAGGCACGTAACGTGTTCACATCAATATCATTCGTTGGTTCATCTAATAGCAGAACGTTTGCTTCAGTCTTCAAGGTCATTGCCAAATGTAAGCGATTGCGCTCACCACCTGATAATATTCCTACTTTTTTGTTCTGATCGGAACCATTGAAATTAAACTTAGACAAATAGGCTCGAGAAATGATTTTCTGATTCCCAACTTCTACATATTCCAAACCGTTAGAAACTACATCATACACCGTTTTTTCTGGATTGATATCTTTGTGATTTTGATCTACGTAACCAATTTTCACTGTTTCTCCAATAGAAAAGGTTCCATTATCTGGAGCTAACTCGCCCATTATCATTTTGAAAATGGTTGTTTTACCTGCACCATTTGGCCCAATTACTCCTACAATTCCCGCAGGTGGCAATTTGAAATTTAAATTATCGTACAGCAATTTATCTCCGAAAGCTTTCGCCACATTTTCAGCTTCAATCACATTCATACCCAAACGTGGACCATTTGGAATTGGAAGCTCCAATCGTGCTTCTTTTTCCTTCAGGTCTTCGGCCATCATTTTATCATAATTTGACAAACGCGCCTTACTTTTAGCCTGTCTTGCCTTGGGATTCATGCGCACCCATTCTAACTCACGTGCAAGCATTTTTTGTCGCTTCGATTCAGATTTCTCTTCCTCTTTCAAACGATTTCCTTTTTGCTCCAACCACGAAGAGTAGTTTCCTTTCCATGGAATTCCTTCTCCCCGATCCAATTCCAAAATCCATCCAGCTACATTGTCCAAGAAATAACGGTCATGGGTAACAGCGATTACCGTTCCCTGATATTGTTGTAAATGTTGTTCTAACCAGTCAATCGATTCTGCATCCAAGTGGTTAGTCGGCTCATCTAGTAATAATACATCGGGATTTTGCAACAACAAGCGACATAAAGCTACTCTTCGTTTCTCTCCTCCTGAAAGTGTTCCAATCAATTGATCATCCGGTGGACAACGCAAGGCGTCCATCGCACGTTCTAGTTTTGAATCGAGCTCCCAAGCATCCAAAGCGTCTATTTTATCTTGAACCTCGCCTTGACGCGCAATTAACTTATCCATTTTATCAGGATCGTTTAATACTTCCTCATCCATAAATGCATTGTTGATGTCCTCGTATTCCTTCAAAACATCAACAGTTTCTTGAGCACCTTCCATCACAATTTCTTTCACGGTTTTGTTCGCATCCAACTCCGGTTCCTGAGGTAAATATCCAACAGTGTAGCCTGGTGAAAAAACTACATCTCCCTGATACGATTGATCAAGCCCAGCAATAATTTTCATTACTGTAGACTTACCAGAACCATTCAAACCAATAATTCCAATTTTAGCACCGTAGTAAAATGAAAGATAAATATTTTTAATAATTTGTTTTCCTTGAGGCGTTTGCTTTGAAACACCCACCATTGAAAAGATGATTTTTTTATCGTCAGACATTTTGTGATTTTTATGCAAAATTAAGCAATTAATCGAATTGGTTTCCATCTTTGGCACTTGGATTACAACTACTATTTTTTTTGCAAATTTCAACTATCAGGTCAAATTATGATCATTTTGATCAAGTCATACGAAGAACAACGAAAATGGGAATAATGTATATTTGAATCAAATGATTTGTTTTAAGAATTAATTCAAACAAAAAAACACCTATAAATTAAGAAATGAAACAGGAAATCACCTCATACAACGAAAAACAATTACCTAGTGATCAAGAAATTTGTCATCTATTGGCTAAACTCATAATTCAAGAACTACCCGAAGCTGACTATAAAATCTGGCATGCTCATCCCGTTTGGTTTTTGAATAGCAACCCAATTGTAGGTTACAGCAAACAAAAAGAGGGTATAAAACTCATGTTTTGGAGCGGTGCAGATTTCAGCGAAGAAAAATTAAAACCAGGTTCGGGTAAATTCAAAGACGCTTCAATCCGATTGAAAAGTTTACAAGATATTGAGCTCGTTGAATTGGTTCGTTGGCTGGAAAAATCACGAATTATTCAATGGGATTACAAAAATATTGTAAAACGCAAAGGAGTACTAATAAAGATTGAATAAATTAATGTAATATGTTTAGTAGACATTTAATGATTGTATTTTTTCAAATATCATTTCTTAGTCTGGCATTTAATCGATCAAAATTTCATTTGAGGCTATCGGGTATTATCATTATCTTTGCAACCTATTTTAAGTAAATTATGGCATTAAAGTGTGGAATTGTCGGCTTGCCGAATGTGGGAAAATCAACATTGTTCAATTGCTTGTCAAATGCAAAAGCACAATCAGCTAATTTTCCATTTTGTACAATAGAACCGAATATCGGAACCATTTCAGTTCCCGATCCTCGACTCGAAAAACTCGAATCTTTAGTAAATCCAGAGCGTGTAGTACCAACAACCATGGAAATTGTGGACATAGCAGGATTAGTAAAAGGAGCATCAAAAGGCGAAGGATTGGGTAATCAGTTTTTGGCAAATATTCGTGAAACGGATGCTATTCTGCATGTGTTGCGTTGTTTTGACGATGGAAACATTATACATGTAGATGGAAGAGTAAATCCAGTCAGCGATAAAGAGATAATTGATATTGAACTACAACTTAAAGACCTTGATACTATTGAAAAGAAAATCAGTAGTTTAGCTCGTGTTATTAAGTCAGGTGATAAGGATGCCGTTAAAGAAAATGAACTCGCTCTTAAAATTAAAGAAGGCTTAGAAAAAGGACTTTCAGTTCGCGGATTAGACTTTACGGAAGAAGAATTTGAAATCATTAAAAGGTTCCAATTAATTACTTCGAAACCAGTTATGTATGTCTGCAATGTGGATGAATCATCCGTTAAAGCGGGAAATGCTCACGTTGAAGCGGTAAAAAAAGCAGTTGAACACGAGAAAGCAGAAGTATTAATACTTGGCGCAAAAATTGAAGCAGATATAACTGAACTTGAAACCTACGAAGAACGTCAGTTGTTTTTAGATGAACTTGGTTTAGAAGAGCCTGGAGTGAATCGATTGATTCGTTCAGCTTATTATTTATTGAATCTTCAAACCTATTTCACTGCTGGAGTAAAAGAAGTAAGAGCTTGGACTATTCGCAAAGGAATGACTGCTCCGCAAGCTGCAGGTGTAATTCACTCTGATTTTGAAAAAGGATTCATTCGTGCTGAGGTTATGAAATATAATGATTTTACAACATTAGGATCTGAAGCCGCTGTGAAAGACGCAGGTAAATTCAAAGTAGAAGGAAAAGAATATGTAGTTGAAGATGGGGATGTTATGCATTTCAGATTCAATGTTTAGTTCAAGTATTAAAAGAAATTTAAAACAATGATAGCAGCTAATAATCCATCCTTACAATCTTGGGTTGAAGTACCTAATGGTTCAGATTTTCCCATTCAAAATTTACCTTTCGGTATTTTCAAAACGAATTATTCTGAAGCACGTGTTGGAATTAGAATTGGAAATCACGTTCTAGACCTCGCTGCAGTTCACAATCTCGATTTCTTGTCGGGTTTACCTTTTGAAGGAAAAGATTTTTCATCTAGTTACCTAAATAACATGATGAAAAAAGGGAAAACAGCAATCACAGAATTACGAAATCGCATTTCTGAGCTCTTGAACAATGAAAATCAAGAAATGCAAGACAAGGCAGATCAAGTTTTAATTCCCGTTGATGATGTAATCATGCAAATGCCGGTTCAAATTGGTGACTACACGGACTTTTACTCGAGTCGCGAACATGCTACAAATGTTGGAATGATGTTTAGAGACCCTGCAAATGCCTTGTTGCCCAATTGGTTATGGATTCCGGTAGGCTATCATGGTAGAGCAAGTTCCGTTATTCTTTCCGGTCAAGACATTCACAGACCCAAAGGACAAATCAAACCAGATCCGAATGCAGATCCAATTTTTGCGCCGTCTAGACAAGTTGATTTTGAACTTGAAATGGCTTTTATAACCTTTGAAGGTAAAACTTTAGGTGATTCTATTTCAACATCTGAAGCTGAGGACTTTATATTTGGTTTATGCTTATTCAATGACTGGTCTGCTCGCGATATTCAAGCCTGGGAATACGTTCCACTTGGACCCTTTTTAGCGAAAAATTTTGCATCTTCTATTTCTCCTTGGATTGTTACTTTGGACGCGCTTCAACCCTTTGCGGTTGAAAGTGTTGAACAAAATCCGGAAGTACTTTCGTATTTGAAATTTGAAGGTAATAAATCATACGATGTTCATTTAGAAGTTGCGCTACAACCTGAAAACTCTTCAGAAACAACGATTTGTAAGTCGAATTTCAAATACATGTATTGGAACATGGCTCAACAGTTGGCGCATCATACGGTAAACGGATGCAATGTGCGTTGCGGTGATTTAATGGGTTCAGGTACCATTTCAGGATCAACACCAGACAGTTACGGCTCAATGCTTGAATTGGCTTGGCGAGGTACTAAACCACTGATCTTAAACGACGGTTCAGAACGTAAATTTATCTTGGATAATGACAAAGTAATCATGCGTGGTCATTGCGAGGCAAATGGAGTTAGAATTGGTTTTGGAGAAGTTTCAGCAAAGATTTTACCTGCAAAATAAATAAGTAATTTGGCAGATTTTCCAGAAATAGATTTAGAAAAGGAACGTAAAGAAATTCTCAACGCGTTCAAGGGACTCATGCGCGCTATGAAGGACCGAAGTCGTGAGGAAACACGATTGATTCGTAAAGCTTTTGATATGGCTCTGGAAGCCCATAAAGACGTTCGAAGAAAATCAGGCGAACCTTACATTTATCATCCTATTGCTGTCGCCCGAATTTGTGCTGAAGAAATGGACTTGGATGCAACAGCTGTGGCTTGTGCGCTTCTCCATGATACAGTTGAGGATACGTACATCACTCTACAAGATATTGAAGATGCTTTTGGCAAAAAAGTGCGAAGAGTAATCGATGGATTGACTAAAATACCCGAAGTTTTTGACGAAAACGCGTCTGTGCAGGCGGAGAATTTCCGAAAAATGATTTTGACCATATCAGATGATTTTCGAGTGGTTTTGGTTAAACTAGCTGATAGACTGCACAATATGCGGACCTTGGGAAGCATGCGGCCAGATAAACAATTAAAGATTGCATCTGAAACCAAATTCTTGTACGCTCCCCTCGCCCATCGTTTGGGTTTGTATGCGGTAAAAACTGAGTTAGAAGATCTTTCCATGATGTATTGCGAACCGGAAATTTACCACAAAATTGAAGCAAGTCTAAAAAGTTCAAAAGACGTTCGTAATCGTTTCATTCGCAGGTTTGTAGCTCCAATTCGCGAAACTCTTTTACACGAAGGGTATATTTTTGAAATCAAAGCAAGAACCAAATCCATTTCATCTATTTGGAAGAAAATGCAAGATCAAGACATTCCTTTTGAGGAGGTTTTTGATGTCTTTGCTGTTCGCATAATTGTAGATACTCCCGTTGAACTTGAAAAACCTGATTGCTGGCGAATTTACAGTATGGTCACTGACTTCTATCAACCAAGTCCGGAAAGATTACGAGATTGGATTTCTACCCCGCGTGCGAATGGCTATGAATCATTGCATACAACCGTAATGTCGCCTCAAGGCAAATGGGTGGAGGTTCAAATCCGCACCAAACGAATGGACGATATCGCTGAAAAAGGATTTGCAGCACATTATCGATACAAGGAATCTAGAAATGACGACAACAAATTTGATCGTTGGATTGCTGAAATTAGAGATTTGTTGGAAAGTGCCGATTCAAATGCCCTTGATTTTGTCAATGAATTCAAATCCAACTTATTCAACGACGAAATTTATATCTTCACACCCAAAGGTGAATTGCGCGTATTACCTGTTGGCTCAACTGTAGTTGATTTTGCTTACGACATTCATACCGATATTGGAAACAAATGTATCGGAGCAAAAGTGAATAATCGTCTGGTGCCTCTGAGTTATCAATTACAAAATGGTGATCAACTAGAAATTATAACTTCAAATAAGCAAAAACCATCAGAGGATTGGCTGCGTTTTGTTGTTTCAGCTCGGGCAAAACAGAAAATCAAATCTTCGTTGAATGAAGAACGAAAAATTGTAGCTCAGGATGGTAGAGAGATCTTAGAACGCAAATTCAAGCAATACAACCTCAAATTTCATTCAGATAACATAACATTTCTTACCAGTCATTTTGGTCTCCCAACGGCAACAGAACTTTATTTTAGAATTGCCAAAGGGAAAATTGATTTAACCAAGTTGCGCGACATGGATGAATCAAACGGTATTCTTCAAAAGAAAATCGTTCGCACCAAAAAAACAAAAGAAGAAGAGGAAGATGATTTCCCGGTGGTAAATACCAAATCGGACACAATTATCATTGGGGATGATTTCAATGGATTTGAATACAAAATGGCTAAGTGTTGTCACCCAATCCCTGGAGACAAAGTATTTGGTTTTATAAGCATTTCAGAAGGAATTAAAATTCATCGATTCAATTGTCCAAATGCCGAGAACATGATGTCTAAAATGGCTTATCGATGCATTAAAGCGCAATGGAAATCAGATAAATTGGTTGAACGCGAAGCAGCCATTAAAATCATGGGAATTGACCAACTCGGTTTGGTAAATAAGTTAACCGAAATTATTTCGAAAGAAAATAATGTCAATATGAAATCAATTTCCTTTGACACCGAAGACGGAATTTTTGAAGGAAGAATCAAGGTAATGGTATACGATACCGAACATCTGGAACTACTCATGCAAAAATTCGAACAAGTGGAAGGTGTTCAGAACGTGTCGAGATGGGACAAAGAGGAAAAACTGGATTAGGTTAAATTAATTTTCTAAAATTTAGTTCA
>JBIKQS010000374.1:0-2534 GCA_044349575.1 Crocinitomicaceae bacterium | reverse complement strand
GAGTTTTTAATTAACTCTCCAACCTTCAGGGCAATGGATAAACAAACGGTTTTCTCGTAATTTGACGCTCCCAAACATCCTGAATCATGTCCACCATGACCCGCATCAATTACAACAGTTTTAACAGCGGAATTTTGAGAATTCGCAGAAAATGAGAAAATAAGACAACTTAGAACAAAATAAACTGATACCGATAATTTATTCGTTAGCATAGCGTTTACAATTTTAATAGATTTGTATCCGTAAATTTATATTCAACAAAAATAAAGTCTCTTCTTGCGCAAGATTCATTCCATATTAATAGTTTTCTTCCTTACAATGTTGATAATCTTAATCAATTCGCAAGTTATAGGTCAAAACTTAGAAATAAAAGATACGATTTACATCAATGACGAATCAATTTCTGAGGTAATAATTTACAATTCACGAGATTCATTATATACTGATCTTGTAAATCGGAAAATCTATTTATGGGGTAATGCAAGAGTGGAAATGTCTGGAATTAATATGGTTGCGGGTTACATTCTGATTGATCTTGAGAAAAATGAAATCATGGCTTCGTATCGTTTGGAGAAAGACAGTACAAAAACTGAATTGCCCATATTCACAGATGGAACCGAGAAAATTGAAGCGGCAAAAATTAGGTATAATTTAAATTCAAAAAGGGGATTCATTGAAGAAACGAAAATCAAACAAGAAGAAACGTATCTTCATATGGAAACTGCCAAGAAACAGGCAAACGATGAAATTCATTTTATCAAAGGACGTTATACAACTTGTGACCAAGAAGAGCCACATTATCATTTTCAATTATCAAAAGCTGTATTAATACCCGAAAAGAGAATCGTAACAGGCCCCATGAATCTCTATATTAATGGTGTACCTACCCCACTTGGACTACCTTTTAGCGCGATTCCGTTAAACTCCAAAGAAAGAAACAAGGGGTTTTTATTTCCGGAATTTGTCCCCCTTTCTACGTATGGATTTGGTATTCAAAATTTGGGCTATTACATACCCATAAATGACCGCTATCAAACAACTTTGTACGCCAATCTATACAACAGAGGTAGTTGGGGCTTACGCAATGATTTAGATTATGCTAAACGATATGGTTATTCGGGGAAACTTAGTGTTGGATTCCAACAATTCTTTAGCGGTTTTCCAAGTAACGATAAACCATTTAAAGTAAGTGTTATCTGGTCACATAGACAAGATCCGAAATCCAATCCAAATTGGAGTTTTGCATCAAGTGTAAATTTTATCTCTGATAACCAATCTAAAAATAGTTTAGACCCCTTAAATCCGACGTTTTTCAATAATAGCTTCAATTCGGATGTGAACTTGAGTCGGAATTTCCCAGGTAAACCATTAACTACAGGGATGAAGCTCTCGGTCAGACAAAATTCAATTACAAGAAACATCGCATTGGTAAGTCCAGTTTTGAACGTGAATTTGAATAGGGTTTTCCCTTTCAAAAGTTTGGTCAAAAATCCGACTAACGAATTCCAAAAAATGATTGAGCGTACAGGATTCACGTATTCTATGGAAGGACAAAACAGATCTACCTTTGCTGATTCCTTGTTGAATCAAGGAGCATTTAATCTTATTTCTGATCAATTTTTCAATGGTTTTTCACAACAGATGGCGTTGCAAACAACTTTTGGTCTTTTTAAAAATGCGGTAAAGATTAACCCGAGCATAGGATACGTAAATAAAATTAACTTTCAACAAATAACGAAAACGTACAACCCAACCATTGACAATTCTCAAACAGATACTGTTCAAAAATTTGGAATGGCTCATGATTTTAATTTGAATGTTAATCTCACAACTGTTGTCTATTCGTATTATCGATTTATTGGAAAAAAACAGCCGATAGTAAGGCATTTAATGACACCGACCATTGGATATCGATATGTGCCTGGCCTAAATACATTGTCAACAGCTTTCGCCGGAGCAGGACAGTCACTTATATCGTATTCACCTTTTGAAAAAAGTATTTACCAAGCTAGTTATGGTAAAACATCCAGCTTTTTGACTTTTGGCGTAAATAACACATTTGAATTAAAGCAAAAATCGAACAAAGACACGCTAACTGGCTATGCTAAAACGCGTTTAGTCGATCAATTTTCAATTACAGGAAACTACGATTTCATGAAAGACTCTATGAACTTATCGAATCTTTCCCTCAATTTACGAATTAGTCCTGCCAATTGGATAAATTTTGTTTCCTCTGCTAATTTTAGTCCCTATGGATGGAATGAAACAACTGGACAAAATCTTTCAAAATACGCTGTTTCTCAAAATCAAGGTTTAGGTAGGTTTTTATCTTCTAATTTTACAACAACCTTGACAATTGCCCCTAAAAAGAGTCGTGAAAAAATTGAGGAAAAGAAAGAAGATCTTAACACCAATTGGAATTCTGATTTCAATTATTTTGCGCTCCATCCTGAATTTCTTCAACAATTTGATATTCCTTGGAAAGTAAATTTTTCGCATGTTGTTGGAATAAATGCTAATACTTTTAAAAGTCC
>JBIKQS010000373.1:0-2543 GCA_044349575.1 Crocinitomicaceae bacterium | reverse complement strand
CAAGATGTTGGTTTAGATGGATGGAAAAGTCAAGAAGAAGCTCAAGCCTATCAAAGTTTCATCAATTGGGTCAATAACACGCCTAACTTATCTGTAGCAGCTAAAAATAAAATTCTTACAGATCCGTCCAATGATGATTATAACTATTACTTAGATGATAATTACGACATCGATACACTGAACATTCTTGCCAGGTATAAGAGATATAACGGGATGGAAGGGAATTCACCAACACGTGAAATGTCGGACACAGCCAATAATGATGGATATCCTACACAAGCAACCAATCAACCTGATATTGAAGATATAAACCAAGATAACAACTTGTCTGAAACTGAAAGTTATTTCCAATATAAAATCAGTATGAGACCGGCAGATATGCAAGTTGGGAAAAACTTTATTACCAACGTTCAAACCTATCAAAACGGAAATAAAACGGAAAGATGGTATCAATTCAAAGTTCCTTTAATTGGTTATGATAAAAAAGTAAATGGAATTCAAGATTTTAGATCAATACGATTTATGCGCATGTTCTTAAATAACTTCGATGAGGAGGTTGTATTGAGATTTGCTCGCTTAGAATTGTTGCGTAGCGAATGGAGAAGATATCAATTAGATTTGAATCAACCAGGATTAAGTGTTCAAACAGACCCTAACCTTACTACGTTTAATATTGGTGCTGTAAATGTTGAAGAAAATGACCAACGAACACCTGTAAAATATGAAATTCCGCCAGGAATTGTTCGAGAAATTGATCCATCGCAAGTTTTTCAGCGACAATTAAATGAGCAATCACTTTCAATGGAGGTTTGTAATTTACAAGATGGGGACGCAAGAGCGGCATACAAAAATGTACAATTTGATGTGCGTACCTACAAGAAACTGAAAATGTTTGTTCATGCGGAAGAGGTTAATCCAAACACTTTAAAAAATAAGGACTTAACGCTTTTTGTTAGGTTGGGTACTGATTTCGTTGAAAACTATTACGAGTACGAATTACCATTAGACGCAACTACTTGGTATTCAACTTCTGCAGATGATATATGGCCGCAAAACAATAATGTGGAAATTGTTTTTGATGACTTCCTCAGTCTGAAAAAAGAACGCAACCAAAAAATTGAAGCAGGTGCAACAGGAGTTTCGTATGTAGTTGAATATTCTGATCTAGACCCACAAAACCCGAATCGGAAAATTAAAGTGAAAGGAAATCCAAATTTCCAAGGGTTAAAAACTATTATGATCGGTGTTCGTAATCCGCTCAAAAACGACCCAAATAATATATGGAAACCTGATAATGGCGATGCTGAATGCGCTATCGTATGGGTAAATGAACTTCGTCTTACTGATTTCGTAAGTGAAGGAGGAGATGCAGCAATTGGTCAAATGAGAATGCAAATAGCCGATGTTGCCACGGTTTCTGCCTCTGGAAATTATTCTGGTATTAACTGGGGAAGTATTGAAAGCCGGGTTCAAGAAAGACAACGACATGAAAAAATAGGAATAGACCTCAATACGACTGTTCAATTGGGTCAGTTTTTAGGAAAACAAGCTCGGATTTCGCTTCCGTTTTTCTATGGTTATTCTCTGGGAATTATAAATCCTGAGTACGACCCATTCAATCCAGATGTTAAATTACGAGATTATGACCTAGCTACACGAAAAGAAAAGGCAAGATTAGGTCAAGATTTTACAGAAAGACGTTCGTACAACTTTTCCAATGTGCGTAAGGAAGCTAAAGCAGGTTCGAAACCAGGCTTTTGGAAAATAACAAACTGGTCGGCCAACTATGCCCATTCTGAGGTGATGCGTCGCGATTTTGACATCAATTATGATAAAACAAAAACATATACAGGTTCAGTAAATTACAATTATACTTTCGCCACTAAACCTTGGGAACCTTTCAAGAAATGGAAACCTGTTCAAAATTCTAAGTGGCTGAAACTTGTTAAAGAAACCAATGTGTTTTTTCTTCCAAAAAATCTAACTTTCACCAACGATGTTTCCCGAATTTACAACGAAAGACAAATTCGAAACAATCTCGTTCCAACGTACGAATTTGCACCTGTTTATCTCAAAAGATTTGATTGGGTTAGAGGATACAACGTTGGTTATGACCTTACAAAAAATATAAAAACAACTTTTAGCGCAACAAATAGAGCAATTTTTGAGGAAGGAAATAATCGCGTAGATAGAAAGTTAGATCCTGCTGGATATAGAGAATATTTGGATACATTACGCTCGCAAATTGGCACTTTTGGTAGAACTATGGACTACACCCACAACTACTCAGTTAGTGTGAACCTTCCGTTAGATAAATTCCCGTTAACTGATTGGCTAAACATGAACGGAAAGTATGCAGGAACGTTTAATTGGCAACGATCTCCTCTAGGACAATCAGAATTTGGTAATACTATCCAAAATAACAGAACGGTAAACTTTACCGGACAGGCAAATTTTGCCAATCTATATAATAAAGTGCCGTTTTTTAAACGCGTGCTTGGTGGTAATAAAAATCCGCGTGGAAAAGTTAACCTGAAAGATTC
>JBIKQS010000081.1:0-8769 GCA_044349575.1 Crocinitomicaceae bacterium | reverse complement strand
CAACCATAATTTTAGCTAGTCACCTATTGGATGAAGTAGAAAAGGTATGCAGTCATGTAATCATTCTTAAAAAAGGGGTGTCGCTGTATTGTGGTACAGTTGCAGGAATAACTGCAAAAAACGGTTATTTTGTTTTAGAATCATCTGACCTTAAAGCATTAAGGTCAGAACTTGAATTTTCAGGACGTTTTAGTGAACTAAAAGTAGATTCTGGTAAAATTATAGCATATATGAAATCCGATGTAAATGCTTCAGAATTAAATAAACAACTCAGCGATAAAGGCATTTTCTTGTCGCACTTGTCCAAAGAAAGAGAATCTTTAGAGGAACAATTTTTAGATCTAGTAAAACAAAATCAATGAAAAGACTAATCCAAATTGAATGGCTTAAGAATTATTCCTATTTTCCGGTAATTCTTTTTTCAAGTGTTTACTTTATACTAGTTATTGGTTTTACGTTGCTTTGCTCTATAAAATCAATCCCAATACTTGGAATCCCTGTTAATATTAGAGATCAAGGATTTTTAAACTTTCCTCAAATTTGGAATTTCTTAACGTACATTACTGCCCTCTTAAAAATATTTTTAGGTCTTATAATCATTTTTACAATCTCAAATGAGTTTACCAGTAAAATGTTTAAGCAAAATGTAATTGATGGTTTGAGTAAAAAAGAATTCATCCTTTCTAAAGTGCTAACCATAGGATTACTTTCTCTTATATCAACATTGGTTGTTTTTTTTATGGGACTTATATTAGGGTTTTCATTTTCAAAAACTTCTGACTTTACACTCGTATTTAAAGAATTCTATTTTATTCTTGGATATTTCTTAAAATTGTTTACTTTTCTTTCTTTCCTGTTTTTCATAACTGTACTATTAAAAAGAGTTGTTTTCGTCTTTCTTTCCTTCTTTCTTTGGTGGATCGTTGAATTGATTCTATTAGTTGTCGAATACAGTTCTAAAGTAATAGAGAAATTTGATAATCAAGGTAATAGAATAACAGAAGTGCCTTTTATAATTAGTGATTACCTTCCGTTAAACGTTATGTCAAATCTCATTGATGAACCCTTTCAACGTATTCAATTAGTTAGTCAGCTTACCGGAGGATCATTTGAATATACAATTCCTTATGGAGCTATTGTGGCTTCACTACTATACTCTACCCTATTTATTTTAGGATCGTATTGGTTAGTAAAAAGAAAAGATTGGTAGGTTAAGAATTAGTTTTTGAGATAACTGATATCAATGCCATCATTGAAATAAACAGTTGAACCCCTGTTTCATCTTCAAGTGTAGTACCATCCTCATCAGGAGTAGAAATTTCAACTAACATGAAATGAACTAAGTCAGGTTGACCTGTGTATTCTTCTAATAATTCTAAATTTTCATCTTCAAAATAGGATTCTAGTACTGAAAGAAATTCTTCTTCAAAAGCTTCTATTTCAGAAACTTCTATTTCTTTTAATTCACATCCCTCTATACCATATGCTTCCATCAGAAGGCAAAAATAGTAGATCAATAATCCTTCTAAGTCTGGATTTTCATATTCTACAGCTGCTGATAGAATATAGTCGATAAGTGCCGGTTGATTTTCCGCATGTTTCTCACATAGGTTAGCTAATTTATCATCAGATAGATTATCAACACTTTCAATGGCAGCATCAATTGAATTAAAGGAAATAGATTTCATGCGTCAAAGGTAAAGAAATACTTCTTATAAATGCATGAAATTCTTTTTAGACAACAATTCATCCTCTGATTCTCTGTAATCTGGATCATCAACACAACAATCAACAGGACAAACTGCAGCACACTGAGGTTCATCATGGAATCCAACACATTCAGTACATTTATCATGAACGATGTAATAAACATCCATATTCACAGGCTCAAAATTAGCATCTGCCATAATTTCGTGACCATCCAATGTCTGAATTAATCCTTTCAAAGAAGTACCATCAGAATACTTCCACTCTGCTCCACCTTCATAAATTGCGTTATTCGGACATTCAGGTTCGCAAGCACCACAATTGATACACTCGTCCGTAATCATTATTGCCATTTCAATCTTATTTTTTACAAAGATACAAACGTTCTCCGAATTGAAAAGTTCACGAATTAATGTTTCTTAACTTAATTAATCGCTTGTTCATGCATTTTTACCTCTTATCTTTGAATTATGAATAGAGAAAAATGGATTACAATATGTAACAGTTTCCAAGAATTGTTTGAAATACTTGGAAATAATCATGGGATTTATCAAATTTTAGACGTTTTACAAAAAGTGAACTCGATAATCTCAACAAAATAGTTATAGCTCAAAAAAATTATAATGGCTGGTTTACAGAGGAAATTGTGCGAACAGCGTTACTTGGACTTTCTGAAATGTTGAATCCTGAAGAATTAACCATGTGGTTATCCAATTACACCTATGATCAAAACCCAAAAAAAGTCTTGCTAATAATGGCAGGAAACATTCCACTCGTCGGATTTCATGATTTACTTTGTGTTTGGTTATCTGGAAATTATGCTCAAGTGAAATTAAGTTCGGACGATCAGACATTACTTCCTGCAATTCTTGAATTAATTTCAGAAATTCATCCTGAATTAAAATCTTTTTACTCCATTGAAAGAGGAAAAATTGAACATTCCGAAGCAGTAATTGCCACAGGAAGTGATAATTCAAACTTATATTTTGAAAAATATTTTGGTCATTTACCAAGTTTATTTAGAAAAAATAGAACTTCCATTGCTGTTGTAGATGGAGATGAAAGCCAAACCGATTTATACAATTTAGGAAAAGATATTTTTCATTTTTTCGGAAAAGGCTGTAGAAATGTATCCTATATGCTCATTCCAGAACATTTTGATTTGAACCATTTTTTTGAAGCAATTGTCCCCTATTACGATATAGTGCATCATAAAAAATATGGAAATAATTATGACTATAATCGTGCGATTCTTCTTTTAAACCAAGAAGACTTTTTGGATAATAATTTTGTAATTCTTAAGGAAACTGAAAAACTTTTTTCACCAATCTCAATGATTCATTATTCTCGTTACAAAAGTAAAAGTGAAATAGATGACTTTGTTAATAATCATGAGAACAATATACAGGTTATTATAGGCAATAAATATATTCCTTTTGGACAAGGTCAGCTGCCTAAAATAGGTGACTATGCAGACGGGATAGATACAATGAAATGGTTAAATTCCCTATCTTAAGACATTTACATGTCCATAGAAGGTTTCTTTTAAGTCATTCTGTATTCGTTTAAATCTAACTTTCCACGTATATACTCCGTCAGGTACTTTCATTCCGTTGTTATAAGTTCCATCCCAACCTATATTTACATTACGACTTTCCCAAATCAATTCACCCCAACGATTATACAACGTTAACTCAAACGAAAATGGATCATAACCAGAGTAAAATACAATATTAAAACTCTGATTGAATTGATCATTATCAGGTGTGAAGGTATTTGGAACCCAAAACACAACTTCGTCTTCATTCTCACAATCATCTATAACAGTTACAATAACCGTATCAGTCCCAATACAACCGCCCGTTGACGAACCTATAACAATAAATTCAGTCACACCTAAATTCGGCAAATAAGCCATACCATTTATTACACCATTGTTCCAAGTGTATGAATCCGCACCAGAAGCCTGCAACGTCAATGAATTTTTGTAACAAACCGTAACATCTTCTCCTGCATCAACAATTGGATTTTCTTGAATTGTTATTGTATAGGAATCTGTACCCGGGCATAATGGTCCAGGTGTAGTATAAGTTATTGTATACGTACCAGGTGTAGACGTTAATAGATTCACACTTCCTGTTGTAGCATTAATAGTTAAACCAGCACTAGAAGCGAAAGTTCCTCCTTGCGTACCGACAATCGTAGCCGTTGGATTTGGATCAACTAAACAGAAAATATCATCATTGTAGGTTAAACTCGCCGGTTGACCACCTGTAAAGTTTCCACTAATTGTGATTGAACAACCATTTGCATCTTGAATGTCAAAAGAATATGGTCCTGTTTGTAAATTTCCAATTGTTATTGTTCCTCCGTTAGCAGCTGTTGAATTAACAGCTTGGGCTGTAGAGGGAGAAATACTACCAGGAACTATTGAGAAATTAGACCCATTGACCTGAGCATCACCTCCGGAAATTGTTGCTGTCACCGTTCCATTGGAACAATTTTGGGTTTGAGTGAAAGTAACATCTGGTAAATATTGAACAACAAAAGGTGCTCCCATCTCGTAACACATGAGTGCTGGCTCAATAATATAACTATATGTACCACCCGTTGTATCGTACATTGTTATAGGAACGTAGTATATTGTATTATTGGTAAATGTTCCCGCAGGAAATGCATTTATTATTGATAAATTATTTAAATCACCCCAACTTGGAGAACTACTAATAACCCCTTGTAAACATGGATCATTTTCAAGATTTTGATTATTTAAATCAGCTAATGTTGGTGTGAGTGCAAAAGTTGGAGGACAAGAATATATTAACCAATAAATTCCAGGAATATAAGGTGGTGGATTAGGATCTGTCCCTCCGATTGTTTCATTTGGTGGGGTCCAATTATTGTTAGACGTTACACTTAATTGTTCTCCGTAACATAGTTTAATCGGATTGTTTGGGTTAACATTTGCGCCATCAACCGTGTAATTATAGGTCCCTATATCTGCTGGACAAGTACATGGCGGTGAAGCATCATAGTCAAGGGTTGCTGTACACGTATTATCATCAGTGAAAGAGGCTGTTATCGTACAAGGTAAACCATTTGCGCTATTTACGAAGGAATAATTTACAGACCCAGTAAATGGGGCATTAAATGATTGACTACCACCACATGAATTTAATAAAGTAAGTGAACCAGTCGCCGGTGCATTTGAAAAGGTGACAGTACCAGCAATTGTATATTGATTTGTACTGACATCACAATCAATAATAGTACCAGTAATATCTGTAAATGAACATCCACCAGAACCTTGACAAGATGGAGGAGCTGTATAAGTTTGTTGAAGCGAACATGAGGCATTCGCTGAAAATGTTGCTGTAACAGAACATGCAGCTCCATTTGCTGTTAAATTTGAGAAAGTATAATTCAAAGGTGAGGTGAAGGGTGCATTAAATGTTTGGGTTCCACCGCAGGAACCTGTAACCGTTAAAGTACCAGAAGTAGGTTGATTGCTAAAACTAATTTGACCACTCAGATTGTATAGATTAGCTGAACAGGCAGTAGGCGAGGCTGTTACGGATGATATGTTACATTGTGTGACACAACCGGCAGGAGCTGTATAATTTTGTACGGTATTACAATTTGGAAAATTGGAAAAAGTGGCTGTAATTACACAACCTGAACCGTTAGCTGTTAAACCGGTAAAGTTGTATGGTATGTTTGTAAATGGAGCGTTGAAGGTTTGAGATCCTCCACAACTATTAGAAATAGTGACCGTTCCTGTATTTGGGACCGAAATTCCAGGCCCGGACGTAACCGTCAGGTTGCCACTGACCGAATATAAGTTGTTGTTACATGCTCCAGGTGTAGCAGTCAAATTCACTCCACAAGTAAAAGAACAATCGGCAGAACCAGTTCCACTTGTTTGAGCAAATGATATGGTACCAGGTTGATTTGAAAAGTTTGTAATTAATAAAATGTACGTCTGTCCTACTTGAGCATTGGGAATATTTACTGCCTCTGAAGCCGCTGAAGAATAACTACAGTCGATAGGCGTGCCACTTGGAAATGGATTACCGCATCCTGCTGCTAAAGAGGAATAAGGACCCCATAGAGCGAAATCAACATCTAATCCAGCGCCTGATGTAGAAGATTGACTAACAGTAAAACCCATAGGGCCATTTTGATCAATCTCCATGTAATACCATGTAGGATTAGGTGTTGAGAACAAACAATCTACAGAGCCTAAATCCGTTACGTTTGTACTATTATTGAATGAATAATTTGTGCCTGTACAAAAGGGATCTGCACCGAGACAACCTGTTTGTGCATTAAAGTATTGACTACTAAAAACAAACAGAAAAAAAAGTAAAAAAGATGTGAATGCTCTCATGTGAGTGTTAATCTTCAAATTTATACCAAAACTCTTGCTTGATTAAACTTTTGTTTTCTCTCGCCCAACTTTTAGCAATTATTTTATTTTCGTCAAATGTTTTCTCCTTGTCATATTTAGGAAAATCATGAGGTATTTCACCGGAATTAAAAAAGTCACGGAGTTTTTCTGGTCGAACTACATATTCGCTGTAATATTTTCCACCCTCTTGATTTTTGTAAGTTTGAGATTTAATATCAGATTTAGGTTGAACAGACAATTGGGAATACAATGAGTTACCGATTACTAAAAAAACAACTAAAAAAAAGAAACTATTTTTTATAAACATAAAATTGGTTTATTACAAGACGATAAATATATAAAAAAGTTGCCAACCAAATTCATTCCTGACCATTTATTTTTTCTTAGCACGCCAAGAAACATAATCATCTTGTAAAATCTTTTATTTTTGTGTATTCAAGATGGAAACAGCAATCTCAAAAATAGAATATTATCTTCCTCAATCAATTCTCCTTACTGAAGAATTGGCTCATGAATTCAATAAAGATTCAGTAGCTATTTATAAAAATACAGGGATTCATAAAAGACATGTTCGAAGTGCTAATCAAATTGGTTCTGATTTAGGTTACGAGGCAGCAAAAAAATTATTAGAAAAAAATCCTGAGTTTGCTCACAAAATTGATTTTGTAATTTTTTGCACGGAAGGACTTGATTATAAGGCGCCAACAACTTCAAGTATACTTCATTATAAGTTAGGCCTGAAGCAAGAATGTGGTTGTATCGACATGCCTATGGGTTGTGCAGGCTATATCTATGGTCTTAGTTTTGCTGATTCAATAATTAAGTCGGGGAATGCCACATGCGTTCTATTCATCGCTGCAGATATACCAACAAGTGTTATTCATTCCCAAGACTTTGAAATGCGTGCTCTTTTTGGAGATGCAGGAACTGCAACAATTATTGAAAAAAGTTCGATAAGTAAATTTGGTAAATTTATATTTGGAAATGACGGTTCTGGAGCTAAAAATTTGATTGTAGAGAGAGGGTCAACTCGATCACCCATTGATATTGATTACTTGAAACATTATGCCGAAGAGCCACAAAATTTGGCTCATGGAAGAATGTCTATGAATGGATTAGAAGTAACTCGCTTTGCTTTAGATAAAGTTCCTCTTTTATTAAACCAGATATTGGTTAAAAATAACATATTATTTGATGAAATAGACCTATTTGTGTTCCATCAAGCAAGTTTAATTATATTAAATTCATTAAAAAGAAAGTGTAAAATTCCTGAATCTAAATTCTTTATTTTTTTAGAAGAAGTAGGCAACACAGTTTCTTGCTCAATTCCGATTGCATTATTCAACGCGGAAGAACAAAATCGTTTGAAACGAGGAGACAAAGTGATGTTAATAGGCTTTGGAGTAGGTTATTCTTGGGGAGGTACTATTTTACACTATTAAAAAATTGGTATATTTGAACATGAATATTCATGATCTCATTAATGATATAGAAACAGAATTTGAGGAAATTGAGAACGGAACACTTGTTCCCAAAAGTTCGATTCGAGATATTGATGGTTGGAGTAGCATGCATGCACTCATTTTAATTGCTTTAATAGACAATAATTATGATATTCTACTTACCGGTGAAGAATTGAAAAATGCCTTAACTATTCAAGATCTATATGATGTAATTTTGAAAAGAAAAAATTAGTGGCCAAATTTAGTATTGATAATATTAAAATCGACGCAATTTACGCTTGTGTTCCTTCCTCTAAAATAAAAACAAGTGATTATTCCTTGTTTAGCGAATCAGAATCTTTGCTCTTTGAAAAAACAACGGGAATAATTGAAAGAAGAGTGGCGAAAGATGGTATAACTTGTTCTGATTTTTGTTATAATGCCGCTAAAAACTTACTAAACGATTTATCTATTGACCTGTCAGAAATAGATGTCCTTATTTTTGTTTCACAATCTCCAGATTATTTTTTACCAGCAACTGCAGTAACACTTCAAGAGCGTTTGTGTCTCAGTAAAAACTGTATGGCTTTCGATATAAATTTGGGTTGCTCCGGATATGTTTATGGACTTTCAGTAATATCTAGTCTACTAAAAAATGGATTAAAAAAAGCCCTTTTATTAGCAGGTGATAAATCAACAATTTCTACTTCGTTTAACGATAAATCAACGTATCCCCTCTTTGGAGATGCAGGCACTGCTACCCTACTCTCTTTTGATGAGTTAGCAGAAAAAATGTTCTTTGACTTGCATTCCGATGGAAGTGGAAAAGATGCAATTATCATAGAATATGGGCACTCCCGATTTCCATATAATGTTTTTTTAGAAGATGAAAAAGAATTTGAATCTGGTATAAAACGATCTCGAAATCAATTAGCTTTAGATGGAATTAAAGTTTTCAATTTTGCGTTAAAAGAAGTAGCAAAATCAATTGACGAATGTTTAGAATTTGCTAAAGTTGAGAAGGAAAAAGTAGATTATTTTGTATTACATCAAGCAAATAAATTAATTAACGATTCAGTGAGAAAAAAAATGAAATTAAGTGAGGAAAAGTTTCCAATGTCAATTAGTCACTTTGGAAATACCAGCTCTGCTTCTATTCCTCTAACTATTTGTGTTTCTCTTCAGGAAAAAATTAAAAATCAACAACTT
>JBIKQS010000371.1:0-2567 GCA_044349575.1 Crocinitomicaceae bacterium | reverse complement strand
TATTTCTGATCAGCAATTTCACCTTTGGTCAAACAAATAAAACTGAATCCAATTTCGTCAACTACCAAAAGGGCGTGGGAATAGAAACCTTCTATCAAGGAAATTATGCAGTAGGTTTAGGGGGAATTGTTGGTTATGGTATTGGCAATAAAAAGAAGGCAAACTTTGCAATGGGAATCTACACAGATATTTTTTTTGTTACAGAACCAATCATCGGACCACGTGTAAAGGTGTCTCTCAACAACAAAGGAGTATTTGGTGTGAGCGGTATCAGCTTGAACTTTAGCAACTATTACAGAAATGGAATCAATGATTTCCGAGTTACAGCAGATTTGAATATTTCATCCCATGGAATTGCCACCTTTTTCGTGGGTTATAGCATGCGATTTTCTGAAAAACATTTTAGTGAAATTGGCCAATTTAGACTTGGGCTAAACTTGAGTTTAGTGAATAAAATGGAATAGTTTAAAGCAAATCGTTTAAAAGCCCGGTGAATTACTGGATTTTTCGATGGAACTGATCATTTTTGTTACTATAAGGGAAAAGGACCCCTGTCTAACGAAGGTTACTTTACAAGTAGAGAAACTTCAGGAATGCTTTTGTATCTGTGAATAATTTAGTTAAATTCGAACAACTGCGTAATCTAACAAATTTTGAGCAATCTTATTGAAATATATAATTCAAATGGGGAGACCCAAATTCAAGTTACATTTGATAATGAAACAGTTTGGCTGAGCCTGAATCAGATCTCTAAGCTTTTTGATCGAGATAAATCAGTTATTTCTAGGCATTTAAGTAATATTTTTAAAGAAAAGGAATTAGAAGAAAGCACAACTGTTGCAAAAAATGCAATAGTTCAAATCGAAGGAAATCGAAGTGTAAAAAGAGAAACGGTTCTGTACAATCTTGATGTAATTATATCTGTAGGATATAGGATAAATTCAAAACAAGGAACACAATTTAGAATTTGGGCAACAAACAAATTAAAAAATTACTTAATCAAAGGATATGCTATTAATGAAAATCGGTTAAGTCAACTAAAACAATCTTTTAAATTAATTCAATCAGCCACTAATTCAGAGTCAATTGATAGCATTCAAAGAAAAGAAATCATTGAATTATTAACGGATTATGCATTAGGATTAGATATTTTAGACGGGTATGACAATCAAACTCTTGAGATACGAGAAATCTCGGAAGAATCTACATATAAAATTGATTATCTAGAAGCCAAATCTGCAATTAATAAACTCAAAAATAAATTTGGTGGTTCAATGCTTTTTGGAAATGAGAAAGATGAATCTTTTAAAAGTTCTATTGCATCAATTGATCAAACTTTTGATGGAAAGGAGTTATACCCGAGTATTGAGGAGAAAGCAGCAAACTTACTTTACTTTGTAGTAAAAAATCATTCATTTAATGATGGAAACAAAAGAATTGCAGCATGGCTTTTTGTTTGGTATCTAAATAAAAATAATTACCTTTTGAATAAAGAGGGGAAATTTAAAATCGAAAACAATGCCCTGGCTTCTATAACGCTAATGGTAGCGTTAAGCAAATCCGAGGAAAAAGAATTGATGATTCGGGTTATTATAAACTCGATCAACAAATTAAACGTATAACATAAAATAGCTTAAAGCAAATCAATTAAAAATGATTCTAACATTTGCGCTCATGAAAAATAAAATAGCATTTGTCATAATTCTTCTTCTTTCGGGATCTTTTCATTCACAAATAGCTTTTTATGTACGACCGACGGTGAATATGAAAACCAATCAGGGAAACATTTTTGGATCATGGAGAACAGCTCCAATCTATTCAACAATGACAAATCACTATTTTTCGATTAGTAATGACAAGATGTTTTTTGATAACGGGGTTGATCTGGGTATTCATTTAGGTTTAAAAATACGAGAAAACCATTTTTTTGAACTAGGTTTTTCTGGAGATCACGCAGGAATAAAAACACAGGCAAGCAAGCACGAATGGTCAATTGATCCTTATACAACAGATCCTAGTCTTCAAATCGTTAGGAAAGGTGGAAATCATAATCAGGTTTCCATATTCGGTCCATTTAATAGAATTTCATTTAATTACAACAACTTAATGTGGAAGAACAATTCGAAGACCATTCAAGTGAGAGGAATTGTAGGTTTTGGTTCATTAAATAGTCCGAATGTAAACCGAAAAACCGGAACGTATATGATCGATGAAATACCAGTTTTTGACTTAGGCGAGTTAGATTCAAACATTTACAACACTCAATATATAATAACATCTACACGTGCATGGAGAAATTCTTTCTACCTTAATGCTGGTTTAGGTTTTGATTTTTACACAAGAAAAAAGCATAGCTATTTATTCTCTTTCGACTTGTTTTACTTGCAAGGAACAAGAAATGTTCAGGTTGACCATCATAGAATAAAAATAGACGACAATGGTAAAGACGTCAATTTTTTATACACCTTTTCAAGCAGAGGATCCGGAATCTATTTTACCTTATCTCGAAGATTACAAGTATATCCTTGGGGCATTAAAAAGAAAACTGCCGCGAAAGTATAATTGGA
>JBIKQS010000370.1:0-2576 GCA_044349575.1 Crocinitomicaceae bacterium | reverse complement strand
CACTTCTTTTGATTTCAAAGTAATCACAGCAGATGATCAAATTTCAATTCAACTCAAAGATTATCAGACATCTGCCTTACCTTATATCGAAATTCCAATCACCGGAAATCAATCAAAAATTACCATTCAACTTGTTCAAAACAGGCCAAGCCAAAATTCCTTCGAGTTCTATGGAATGTCATTAGAAACATCTCAAAGCAAAGGTGTAATTTATCACTCTGTTGGTGTGGGGGCGTCCCAATATGGCTCCTTGCTTGTAGAGGAATTGCTCGACGAGCAACTACCTACATTAAGTCCGAATTTGATTATTTTGGATTTTGGCACAAATAATTATTTGTACGACAATAAAGTGAAGCCTGAATTAGGACCTCAAATTGAGCTAATCATTAAAAACATCCGGGTATCTGCTCCAAAAGCAACCATTTTACTTACTAGTACGCAGGATTTATATTACAAATCAACGCATGTTACTTCCGGTATTGTTTTTCGTAATTTAATTGATTCCTTGGCTAAAAAAAATCAGTGTTTATTTTGGGATTGGTATGCTGTTTCAGGTGGGAAAAAATCTTTAGTGAAATGGAGAGATGCCGGATATGCCCAAACAGATTTAGTGCATTTAACTACCAAGGGTTACGAATTGAAAGGGCAGCTTTTGTTTGAAGCCATCAAAAATTCAATGGATAGTTTAGCGAAAAACAGCTCGCTTTCATCGTTGTCAATTGCTTATTCTGAGCAAAAAGAACAAATTGCTGAGGTTGTTCCTGAAAAGAAAATTGAAGAAAAGAAAGTTGTTGAGAAGGATAAAAACCCGACTAATCAAGTAGTTAAAGTGGATCCAAAGAAAAAGGAAGTCAAGCCACAAACACCTAAAAAAGAACCAATCAAAAAAGCATCCGCAAAGGTTCATATCGTTAAAAAAGGAGATACGTTGTATGGACTTGCTGCCAAATATAAAACTTCGGTTGCTCAACTAAAAAAAGTAAATAAACTTAAAAGTGATAGTTTACAAATCGGTCAAAAGTTAAGTATTCCTTGATTTGTAACTAAAAAAACAATAGATTTGAAAGTTAGATTATCGGGTGTTTTAGTTAATGCCTGTTTACATTAATTAATTTTCAAAATGAAGTACCAAAATCTAGTTCTATTTTGCCTCTTTGTAGTTGTAAATTCCTTTGTTTTTTCGCAACTAAAAATAAACGAGGGTTGTAACAAAAATTACCAATCTCTTCTCGATGAAAACGAAGACACACCAGATTGGATAGAGCTTTATAATAGTGGATCGACTTCTATTAATCTCTCCAATTATTTTTTATCCGATAACATTGCTTCGCCACAACAATGGCAGTTGCCAAACGCTAATTTAGCTCCAGGAGAATATCAAACTGTTTTTTGCAGTGGTAAAAATCGAATAGGTTCTACTCCTTTCTCAAGTGTTTTGAATCAAACTGCTTTCAATCCTGTAAATGGTTGGAATCTGCATACCTTGACAACACCTTTCTTTTGGGATGGAGTATCAAATGTTGTTTTAAATGTATGCTCGTATAATTCAACTCAATATACATCTAATAGTTCATTTTTTCAAACGGCCACCTCGTTTCCTTCCACGCTCGCTTCTTTCAATGATGGGAATGATAATTCGTGTTCAGCAAATTTAGGAGGTGTTTATAATCAGCGACCGAATGTTAAAATTAATTCAACACAAATCGGTTTTGGAACCATTCAAAATTCTGGAACAGATTATCCGGCTCCTTATGGCAATTGGTATTGGTGTGCCAGACATCAATTTTTATTCAGAGCAGACGAACTAATCGCTGCAGGATTATCAGCTGGTCAAATCACGTCTATATCCTTTCAAGTAGCAGGCACTTCGGGCGAGTTTTATGATTATTTGACGCTTTCGATGAATCAAACTTCTTTAAATGAGTTAGAAACGTCCTTCATGCCAGAAACAGGAAATAAGTTACATACCAATTTTAAACTAGACGGAAATGGGGAGACAGTCTATCTTTTTAACAACTCAGAACAATTGGTTCATTCTCTTAATGTTCAAAGTCCACAAACGGATGTTTCAGTTGGCTTGTTTCCAAATGGAAGCACCAATGTGAAATGGTTAGACCCATCACCCGATGCTACTAATAATCTTTCTCCAGCCTATGCTGACACCCTGAAAGAACCCATTTTTAGTATGCAATCAGGGGTGTATGCTTCAGTTATCAATGTTACGCTTGAAAATCCTAATTCAATTAATTCCAAGTTAGTATTTACGTTAGATGGAACTACACCAACTAGTAATTCTGCGGAATACCAGGAGCCAATACAAGTGATTGGGAACACAGTCATAAGAGCTAAAATTTTTCCGTTAGACACGCTCGGTATTTTAGCAAGTAACACAGCCTCAGCAAGCTATTTAATTGGAGTAGCGCATACAACACCCATATTAATGGTAACAACCGATGGAACCAATTTATATGGTCCAAATGGGATTTTTGACAATTTTACCACTGACTGGATTAAGCCTGCACACGCCGTATATTTGAAAGAGGGCATTGGACATCCGTTTTTGTTTGAAACAAGAA
>JBIKQS010000369.1:0-2579 GCA_044349575.1 Crocinitomicaceae bacterium | reverse complement strand
AGATTGGGTGAATTTGATGTTTTGATTGGTGTGAACTTACTTCGTGAAGGACTCGATTTACCCGAGGTTTCTTTAGTGGCTATTTTAGATGCCGACAAAGAAGGATTTTTGCGTAATGTTCGTTCCTTGGTACAAACAGTTGGTAGAGCGGCACGAAATATAAATGGATTCGTTATCATGTATGCTGATAAAATGACGAAATCTATGGTACAAACAATAGAAGAAACGTCACGAAGAAGAAGCATACAAATTGCCTACAACAAAGAACATGGATTAAGTCCAACGCCGCTTAATAAATCGAAGGAAAAGATTCTTGAATCAACAAAAGTAGCAGACGGAGATCCAACTACGCGCATGGCTCAATACGAACGTTCATCCAATGAACAACTTGCAGCAGAACCAAAAGCTGAATATTTGAATCCTGTGGAGCTCGAAAAACAAATTAAATTAGCAAAGAAAGCCATGGAGAAAGCGGCAAAAGAACTTGATTTCATTGAGGCAGCTCGTTTACGTGATGAAATGAATCGATTAATTTCTTTCCGCAAGTAATTTTCGTTGGTTTATTTTCAATATTCGAATTACTTTTGTCAAAAAATACAAAAATGCCACTTATTTCGAAAAAAGCGATTGAAATGCCAGCTTCTCCAATCAGAAGATTGGTTCCCTATTCAGAAAAAGCAAAAAAAGAAGGAAAAACTGTATATCATTTGAATATTGGTCAACCCGATATTGAAACACCACAGGTAGCTTTGGATGCAATTCATAATTTTGAACCAAGAGTTTTGGAATACAGTCACTCTGCAGGTTTTGAATCGTATCGAACGAAATTGGCAACTTACTATCAATCGATTGGAATTCATGTAACTTCGGAGAATTTATTGGTAACAACAGGTGGTTCTGAAGCCTTGATTTTCGGACTAATGACCACGTGTAACCCAGGTGATGAAGTAATTATTCCAGAACCGTTCTACGCCAATTACAATGGATTTGCCGTTATGGCAGGATTGACAGTTGTTCCTGTAACAGCTTCCATTGAATCAGGATTTGCGCTTCCACCTGTAGAAGAAATTGAAAAGAAAATCACTCAAAAAACGAAGGCAATTGTTATCTGTAACCCAGGAAATCCAACGGGATATTTGTATTCGAAAGAGGAACTTGAACAATTGGCTGCTATTATCAAACGTCATGATTTGTTCTTGTTTTCGGACGAAGTATATCGTGAATTTTGTTACGAAGGTGCCGTTCCTTTTTCAACCATGAATTTAGAAGGAATTGATGACAATGTAATTATGATTGATTCTGTTTCCAAGCGTTATTCCATGTGTGGAGCTCGCATTGGTACTTTAGTAACGAGAAACACAGAAGTGATGGCAGCTGCGTTGAAATTTGGCCAAGCAAGATTATCACCACCAACGGTTGATCAATATGCTGCAGAGGCAGCTCTGCAAACTCCTCAAAATTATTTTGATGATGTTGTAAATGAATACGTTCAAAGAAGAAACATACTCGTAGATGGATTAAATGCTATTGAAGGAGTTTTTTGTCCAAAACCTAAAGGTGCATTTTACGCAGTAGCTAAATTCCCTGTAGACGATGCTGATAAATTTTGTCAATGGCTATTGGAAGAATTTTCTTTTGAGGGACAAACAGTTATGATGGCTCCGGCTAGTGGATTTTACGCTACAAAAGGACTTGGAAAACAAGAAGCACGACTGGCGTATGTGTTAAATCAAGATTCATTAAAGAAAGCTGTTAAATGTCTGGAAGAGGCGTTAAAGGTGTATCCGGGTAGAACTAATTAAAATTTTGCTTTTGGTTTTTATCAAAACTGATAAAAATCATTTGTTGTTATCTTTGGAGCGATTTAATTTGCATAAAAATCTGTAAATTGGTTTTTTGAACTTTACTAAATTAAACTTAGAAATATGCCTTTTTATCATTCTTTGGGTAAAATCCCTCACAAAAGACATACGGTATTTAAAAATCCGGAAGGGGGAATTTACTACGAACAGTTATTCGGAACCATTGGTTTTGATGGCATGTCTTCCCTACTCTATCATGTTCAACCGCCAACAGCAGTTTTAGAAATTACGGAAAAGAAATCTGTTGCGCCAGAAATTGGTTTGGATAAAAACATGCAAATGAGAAGTTTGCAAGGATTCAATGTAGAATCTACAGATGATTATTTAGAAAGTAGAACCCCAATGCTTGTGAATAATGATGTTTACATTGAGTTGGCGGCACCTAAAAAATCCATGACGGATTATTTCTACAAGAATGCAGATGCCGACGAAGTGATTTTTATTCACCGAGGAAATGGGACATTAAAAACTCAGCTTGGAAATATTGATTTTTCGTACGGAGATTATTTGGTAGTTCCACGAGGAATGATTTACCAGATGCATTTTGAATCCGAAGATAATCGTTTGTTAATTATACAATCGTTTCACCCGATTTATACACCTAAACGATACAGAAACTGGTTTGGACAATTGTTAGAACATTCACCTTATTGTGAACGAGATATTCGACCACCACATACATTAGAAACGCACAACGAGAATGGTAAGTTTTTAATA
>JBIKQS010000079.1:0-8881 GCA_044349575.1 Crocinitomicaceae bacterium | reverse complement strand
AAAAAATGCGCTAACGACAGAAATCAACAGTCGAGAAATGTTTATGAAAGGCATTGACTATTCCTATTACTACGAAGAGTAATAAAATAATTATTAAAAAATGAACCTACAAAAAGTAATCATTCCCAGGGAAAGACGAGTAATCGTGTATACTGTTTTACATGACGAAATAATCAACGAAGTTCAAAAGAAGGGGCATCCGGATGCTTTTAAAGCAGATAATTCAGAAATTCAAGAGAAAAGAAGTGAGTGCATTTCATTAACGACAGAGTCCGAAAATAGGTATTCATTTGTTTATTTATATGCAAGCGGAAAAATTGAAATGGAAATCAATGTAATTAGACCAAGATATCCCTTTCATGAAAAATACAACGCTTCTTTGTAATTTTTGAACTATTTAAAACAAGAAAACGAAATATAAAGGCTTACACTTCGAAGAGTGATAACGGTAAATGGTGTGTGGTAGAGGAACTCGTGAAAAACCATTTGCTGCTTAGTTTGAACTTAGTTTTTATTTCTCCTGTGCTTTCCCCTAGTATGATAATAATACCGTGACCTATTTTGGTTTTTCATGACGTTTTTATCTGTGCTTACTTTTTTACGAACGTGTCCTTTTCGCATTTGACCTTTAAAGTTCACGGATGGTTTAACATACGTACGATTTGATTTATCTGATTTCTTGAAGTCGCAGGAAGTAATGGAAAGGATAAGGACACCTTATGAAACCATGAAAAATATTCGAAAAGCGTATTTCATCAATTGTCTGAACCGTTATTCATTTGATTTTCTGATTGTTATTGATTTTTATATTTTTTATTCTGTAATCGTTTAAAATTCAAACTGCGTTCACCGAAATTAATGAGTAAACCCACTTCGAGGTTATAAGCCTCTAAATAGTTTATCGCTTGTGCAAAATGTACATCTTCCAATTTGGTCATCGCTTTAATCTCAACCGATAAAATTTTGTTTACTAAAAAATCCACTCGTCGTGTTCCAATTTGCTGATTGTGATAATAAATTGGCATTTCAAATTCACGTGAAAAAGGAATATCATCTATGTTAAATTCAATTGCCAAAGCACGTTGATAAATAACTTCTTGGAAACCATTTCCTAAAGCGGAATGTACTTTCATAGCGCAACCAATCACTTTTGAAGTTAAATCAGAATATTTGTATTGTTCGTTAATCATAAACTTTAAGATAGTGAAAAATAAGCTTTAAACTTTCTTAATTTCATTTTTTTTATGAAAAGCGTAACAATTAATTTAAAAACTGTCTTGACTGTGATTCATTAGATTGCTGTGGTTTATATGATTTTTCTAACACATCTTGATCTCATAAATCCATGAATCACAAAAATCACCGTTTAGACATTTTGATGAGCTTGTTCTCGCTAATCCCCCAGCAGTCAGCACTTTGATTTTTCTGATTTGTTTGATTATCCTGATTTTAAATCCAAACACTGTTTTTATTAATCAATGAATCACAAAAATCAACACTAGGAAACGCTGTATAATAACTTGTCTTGACTGTGATTCATTAGATTGCTGTGGTTTATATGATTTTTCTAACACACCCTGATCTCAGAAATCATTGAATCACAAAAATCAACGTTTAGACATTCTCCACACTACGAAGTTGCATCGCAGATAATTTGGATCTCCTCCTCCGTCAACCTCCCGATGTTCCGTAAACTCCAATCGGGACAGGCATACAACTCAAGAGTTTTCTACGATTTTAATTTCTTCTTCAGTTAAACCGTACAATTCATACACCATCTGATCGATTTCCTTATCCGTTTGGTCGATTTCAGCTTTCAGTTCCAGCGCTTTCTTTTTGTTTTCTTCGAATAATTCCATCCACTCAAACTCGTCTTTTTTGGTGAGTGGCGTGCCTTTCGCTGTTTTGATGGCTTTGTTCAATTCTTTGATGAAATCGGGGAAATCTAAATCGTACCAAGATGAAAGTTTGCCCGAAAGTTTTTCAAGTTGGTATTGAGAACTTACGTAAGCGGAAAGTTTTTGTAAAATTGAGCTTAAAGAACGATTACTATTTAATTGCCCTTCTACTAAATCCTCAATTTTTGTAATTGAAGTTAAATCTTTAGGTAATGGAATTGTATCTATTTTATCTCTTCTGAAATCAAAATAACCACCTTGAAGTGTTGTACATATTGATTTTAAATAGTAAAAAACAAGTTTAGAATTTAATATTCCAAGCAATGTTTTACTTTCACTTTTTATATAAAAGTTATTGTCCGATAAATAAAAACCACTAGAATCTAATTGAAAATTACATTGATTATTTGTTCTTGGATAAACTATTTTCATTGTTTCAAAATCTTCAAAATAAGCAACATTATCTTGTATTTCAAACCATTGATAACTTCCAGCTTTTCTTCCTATTACTTCACCATTATTTCTTGGTTTTAATTCTTCATAATAATTCAGTAAATAAGATTTTGCATTTGGGAATTTATCAATTTCAATTCCTCTTCGAGTAAAAAGAATATAATCGTTTGTAAAGTTTATATTATATCTCTTTATTGAACTTCCAAGTAATATTGGTTTAATTAATTCTGCTTCTACACCCTTTTCTAATAAATTCTTTTTAAAACTCTCATTAAAAATAAAAACATCATTTTTTCCTGTTAAAATTCCCCGATTAATTTTACCATTTACATATTTTGTCAATGAAACAGAATTGTTTTTTATTTTATTTATTACTTGATTTTCAATATCTGAAGAGAAATTCCAATTGTTTTCATCAAGATTAGTAGCATCTATTTTTCGTTTATTATATTCTATAAGATTTATTGGATCTTTAGTTATATTCTTTTGACTTATTGCAGAATAATAAAAACTACTTGATTTAACTTTATTGATTATAAAAATTAAGGGATAAGTTGTTGCGTCTTCAAATATCGGATAATCATCAAAATCAACTAATAACTCAAGATTACTTTCACTTAGCATTACATTTCTAATCTCTTTTCCATAAGTAGCCTTTAGAAATTTATTAGGTAAAATGAAAGAAAATAAACCTTTTGAATTCATCAAATCAATTCCTTTTTCAATGAAATAAGTGTATAAATCAGCAATACTATTATAGCATTCATAGTGCTTTTCTAAAAATGGTTTTATCTCTTTAAATAATTCTTGTCTCACATATGGCGGATTTCCAATCACCACATCAAAACCGCGTTTTTGGGATTGTCCTCCCCCTTGATCCCCCTCCAAAGGGGGAAAAACACTTGGAAATTCTTTCTCCCACGAAAATGCTTTATCTCCTGCCACTTCTGGGTCATCAATCAGCGAGTTTCCACATTTGATGTTGTTGTTCAAGGAGTTCAATTTTCGTCCTTTCTGTGCTGTGCGCAACCACAACGAAAGCTTGGCAATTTCCACACTTTCGTCGTTCAAATCCACGCCGTAAATGTTGTTTTCCAAAATGCTGTTTTCCACATCGCTCAAAATCAAACTATCGCCCATCAATTTGGCTTGCAATTCGTCCACGTAACGGTGTTCGGCAATCAGAAACTCAAGTGCTTGGTTCAAAAACGCTCCCGAGCCACAAGCCGGGTCACAAATCGTGAGTTGCAACAACCATATTCGGTAATCGGTGAGTTTGTCTAAATGTGCTTTTTTGGTTTTGGTTTGTATCTTTTTGTCGTTGGTGTAATCTTCATCCACCAAGTTCAATTCGGCTTTTTTCTCCGTACACAATTTCCCAACCGTATTGTCAACGATGTATTTCGTAATGTATTTTGGGGTGTAGAAAACGCCGTCTTTCTTGCGTCTGGTCTTGGTTTTGTCAACCGTTTCTCCTTCAATTTCCGATTTAATTTCGTCAATTTCGTTCAGTGAATTTTCAAAAATGTGTCCTAAAATGTTCACGTCCACGTCGCTGTCAAAGTCGTAGTGGCTCATTTTTTCGGTGTACACGTGCAACACTTCGTCGTCGATTTTCACATGGTCCAAAACTTCATCGGGCACAAACAAACCTCCGTTGTAGGCAAAAATCTCAAATTCTGCCGTAATGGCATCCCCTGTTTTCTTTCCAAAAGCAGGTAAAGTTACTTTTGCTCCCACGTTTAAATCGTTGAAATACGTAATGTATCGTTCGTACAACGAAACCGGAATTCGCATTTGTTTCAAATTTTTCCATTCTTGGTTGATGCGGAAAATCAAATTCGTAGGCAACAACAAACGGTCTTCCGCAAAGAAAATGAAGAGAAAACGATCGAGTAATTTCTGTGTTTTTTTGAAAAGCAACAACTTATCGTAATCGGGATTCAGTTCCACCAAATTTTGGTACAAGGCGCGTTTAAATTCCGAATAATCTTTGTAGAGTTTTTTGGTGATGGCATCTTCTTGCGAAACGGATTCATCTTTCAATCGCTTCGGTAAATGCTGTTGAATGCTTTGTAAACTCAAGCACAAATACAACAAATTGAATTGCTCGCGATTGAGTGTAAACAAGTTAAATTCTTCGTAATCAATTGAATTATCGATGTAGAAGCGCAATTTTTCAAAGTTGGAAGTAATCACGTAAACGCATTCCGATTGGTTATTTTTGTAGCCAAAAGCCTGTGTTTCAATGCTATTTAAATCGGTTGTATTCGTTCCTTTTAGTTCAATTACGGCAATTGCTTTTCCGTCAAAAACGATGGCGCCATCAACCTTTTTGCTGTTGCTGGTGTTTTTAAGTTCGGTTGTTAAATTGAAATTCGGTTCGGGGTTGAGTGTGTAGCCAAAAATATGACCAAACAACTCGCGCAAAAATCCTTCTTGAAATTGTTCTTCCTTTGAATTTCGGATATTTTGTTGACGTGTCGCATCGTGAAAATACGCTGAAAAACGTTTGTATGCTGCATCTACCTCAAGAGTATTTGCTTCGAGCAGGTGTTTTTTAAGAACGGTTTTTTGAAATAAAGACATTTATATAAACTAGAATTTTTAAGAAAAGTAAAGTTGCGAAATTTTCGGGAAATATGTAATGATTTTCTCCCATTATAAATCGGTCTAACGGTGTCAAACGGTTACCTATTTTTTTTGTTCATATGTAACTAATTGGCATGAACCCTAACGAGCTTAATTGTCTACGCCGTGTAGAGACAATTTCATACAGGCGTATTGATTTTCTCATGTGAAATGCTGAATTATTGCATGCACTGATTGCTGCTGTTTTATTTAACCAACGAGCTTTAAATTGCTCTTTTTGAACTTGTAACAAGATTACCAATAAATTAAATTCATAAATTAAATTTATTTTTTATGATTTTGAATAATCCTAAAACGGTGAAGTTTATTCTCAATGCCCAATAAAACTGCTTGTCAATTTTTTTTATAATAGTAGATTTGTAAGAAATTTCAAAAAAAACAGTAAAATGAAATCAATTCTAGTTTTCTCAATAACATTCATTTGTTTTAATCTATTTAGTCAAGCAACCTACTTCGAAAAAAAGGAAAATCTTACGGAGGAAGAAAAAATAAATATCATTAAGATCAATGAGTATTATCCAGATTTTAAGTTAACTAATCAAGTTATTAGACACTATAAAAAACAAAATGGTGAAACGGAATTGATTAAATCAACATTTGATTTTCCGCAAGATGAGAACGGCTTTATTTATGAAGCATATATGTATTACTCATTTGAACTCTTGCCAAATGGCGCCATATCCTATGTTACCTCTGTAGGAAGTGCATATACTTCCAACGGCACGATAAATATCATGGGGGATAATGTAATCGTAAATGATTATTCTTTTGGCACAAGTGCAGGAACGGTATCAATTTCTGTAAATGGGAATCAAATATTCGAAGAAACTAAAGAATTTTAATGATTTGATACACCAAATGATTAATTTGCAATTAATAAATTGCTGTTGATTCGTCATTCCAACTTTTTGATTTGAACCATTTTTCCTCTTTCGATTATCTAAAAGTTATGCCTAGTCCCCAACTTTTTGACTTGATCCATAAAACTTATCGATTGATTCTGAAAAGATAATGTATATAAAATAGATCATACTACAATAAAAAAAGGCTAACATTTCTGCTAGCCTTTGGCTCCCCCTGCTGGATCCCGTAAATACGGGACGCCCTCTGATTAATCCCGTTTATTCGGGACTCTAACTAACTGAGCTAAAAAACCTATTGGCACAAAATCAACATCACATAACAAAAGCAGAAGTTTTCGAGACTTTTGTTTTTTTATAAATCGCTCAATTTTTATTGCATCACCCTCTATATTAGAAACCTCAAAAACAGCTTTTAATATCCAATCTTTTGCTCTTCCAGTATATTTATCACCGGTATTAGAGTTGTGTTGTTGTAGACGTATCCATGGGTCTTTGGAATAACCGACATAAAACTTATCGATTGATTCTGAAAAGATAATGTATATAAAATAGATCATACTACAATAAAAAAAGGCTAACATTTCTGCTAGCCTTTGGCTCCCCCTGCTGGACTTGAACCAGCGACCCTCTGATTAACAGTCAGATGCTCTAACCAACTGAGCTAAGGAGGAATATGTCTTTTCCGCTCTAACCATCCCGATAGCTATCGGGAGAACTAAGGAGGAATATCTTTCCCAAAAATTGAGAGTGCAAATATAATAAAACTTTTTATTTCCCAAAAATAGGTTGATGAAAAAAATCACTTTTTTTGTACTTCCAAACATGAATTGGATTACTTATTCTAATTTTGTACATGCCCAATTGTTTTAATATTGCCATTTTTATTTCTGGAGCCGGTTCAAACGCAAAGAATCTTATTCATTTTTTTTCGCAAATTAAAAATCAACACGTATCGCTTGTTTTATCTGAAAAAATTAATCCTGAATTAGAACAACTTTGTGCCTCCGAAAAAATACGCTTTCTTCACGTGGATAAAAACCAAAGCTCTAATGCTGATTACTTACTTGAAACATGCCTTAAATATGACATTAATTGTGTTGTTTTAGCTGGCTTTCTTAAAAAAATACCTGAAAAACTCATTCAACATTATCCCGATCGAATTGTGAATATTCACCCATCGCTTTTACCAAAATTTGGTGGCAAAGGAATGTATGGCGATCATGTACATCGTGCTGTATTAGAGGCAAAGGAAGAAGAATCTGGCATTACTATTCACCTGGTAAATGAAGAATATGACAAGGGAAAGATTCTTGCACAATTTTCCCTAGCTATTGAATCAACTGAAACTGTGGAATCGTTGAGAGAGAAAATTAAAAAACTGGAACACACCCATTTGCCTCAGGTTGTTCACACCTTACTACTTAGTACCGAAGCATGAAAAAAATACTATTTAAGAACATCAAAGGCTTGGTCCAATGCGGGGAACATTTGAATTCACTTGTTAGCGGACAATTCATGTCTGTAATCCCCATTTTAGAAAACGCTTTTTTGGCTGTTGAGGATGGTGAAATTGTTGCTTACGGTCCAATGAATGAGTGGGGAGGAGTAGAGGATTGGAGAAATTTGGAAGTTATTGATGCGGAAGGAAAGTATATTTTGCCTGCCTTCTGTGATTCACATACACATACCATTTTTGCGAAAACACGAGAAGAGGAATTTGTTGATCGAATTAAAGGCTTGAGTTACGAAGAAATTGCCTTAAAAGGCGGAGGAATTTTAAATTCAGCCAGGGCATTGCAGGGAATGAGTGAAGATGAATTATTTGAGCAAGCCAGAATTCGAGTTGAAAAAATGATAAACTGCGGAACTGGTGCACTTGAAATAAAATCAGGGTATGGCTTGAGTGTAGAAGCTGAACTAAAAATGTTGCGGGTAATAAAAAGATTGAAAAGTCATTTTCAAATTCCTATTAAGGCTACACTTTTGGCAGCACATGCTTTTCCGCCGGAGTTCAAGGAAAATCACTCTGGATATGTTGATTTGATAATTAAGGAAATAATTCCAACAGTTCATAAAGAAGAATTGGCTGAATACATCGATGTATTTTGCGAAAGAAATTATTTTTCTGTGGAAGAAATGGAAGAAATTCTTAGAGCAGGAATATCAGCGGGTTTAAAGCCCAAAGTTCATGTGAATCAATTTTCTTCCTTGGGCGGAATACAAAAGGCTTGTGAAATGCAAGCGCTTACAGTTGATCATTTGGAGGAAATTACAGCAGATGATATCAATGCATTAAAAAAATCAAGTACACTTCCAGTCTTCCTTCCGGGTTGCTCGCACTTTTTATCAATTCCATTCAGTAATGCTCGCCAATTTATTTCTGAAAATATTCCTTTTGCTTTGGCAAGTGATTTTAATCCAGGATCTACACCATGTTATAATTTGAATACAATTTGGTCGTTGGCTTGTGTAAAAATGAAATTAACGCCTGAAGAAGCACTCAATGCACTTACGATTAATGCTGCTTTTGCAATGGAGCTAAATCAAAGTCACGGAAGTATTTCGCTTGGTAAAAAACCGGGATTAATTCTCACGAAAGAAATTCCAAGTTTGGCCTACATACCATACTCATTCGGCGAAAACTGCATTGAACGAGTTTTTAGGTAAACTTTTCTAAACTAGCTAAATCAACTAATGTTTTTTGCTAAAAATCTAGCAAAATTCATTAAAAGCTTCAGTCAAATTCTCCGCAATCATTAGTGGACTAGCTCCTTCAATATGATGTCTCTCAACAAAATGAACCAATTTACCGCCTTTGAATAATGCGATAGAAGGCGAAGATGGAGGATACGGTAAAAAATATTTTCTAGCTTGGTTTGTAGCGTCTGAATCAACTCCGGCAAATACCGTTGCTAATTCGGTTGGTAACTTATCATTGTTAAGGGCCAACTTTACACCCGGACGCATATTTCCCGCAGCACATCCACATACGGAATTCACAACAACCAACAAGGT
>JBIKQS010000368.1:0-2597 GCA_044349575.1 Crocinitomicaceae bacterium | reverse complement strand
TATAAGAGGTGTTCAGGTGATGATAGATAGAGATTTGGCGGAGTTGTATGGGGTTGAGGTAAAAAGATTAAATGAACAAGTTAAAAGAAATATAGAACGGTTTCCGCACTACTTTAGATTTCAAATCAGTAATGAGGAGAGGCATAAACTGGTCGCAAATTGCGACCGGTTAGAGAATTTAAAACACTCTACAAATAATCCAATCGCTTTTACTGAACAGGGAGTCGCTATGTTGGCTTCGGTTTTAAGAAGTAAAGTTGCCGTAAATATGAGCATTCAGATTATTAACGCATTTGTGGACATGAGAAAAATTTTGATTGATTACAGTGGACTATTTCAAAGAATGGAGGGTGTGGAACGAAAACTTATTGAGTCAGACCAAAAATTTGAACGTGTTTTTAGTGAACTTGAGCACAACAACTTACCAAAGCAAGGCATTTTCTTCGAAGGTCAATTATTTGATGCCTACGTATTTATTAATGAAGTCATTAAAAAAGCAAGTAAATCGATTGTTTTAATTGATAATTATGTAGATGAAACAACCCTGGTGATGTTGAGCAAAAGAAAACCTGAATGCGAAGCAATAATTTATACACAAAAAATTAATGCACAATTGAAGTTAGATTTGTCAAAACACAATGAACAATATCCATTGATTGAAGTAAAGTTACTTAAAAATGTCCACGATCGCTTTTTAATTATTGACAAGAAAGAGTTGTATCATATTGGTGCATCATTGAAAGATTTGGGTAATAAGTGGTTTGCATTTTCAAAACTCGATGAATTTCTTCCTGAAGTTTTGGAAAGATTAAGGAATGTTTAAGTTAAGAACGAAAAGCTTATCGTTAAAAATAATTTTAGTCGACCTCAATATGGAAAGTATGAAGCAGGAGCAAATATTCAATTGAATACACTCATTAGAATTCTTAAGCATTTGAATGTTTCCATGGAGGAGTTTTTCAAAGGGATGTAAATAAAGGACAATTATTGAATTATTTTGGCAGGAAAAATCAAGTTTTATTGACCCTTTAAGGAATTAATTTCATCTGCTAAAACAGGTATATTATTCTGAATAATTCCCCAAATCATTTCTGGTTCAACAGAATCATATGCGTGTGATATGATGTTACGCAAACCAATAATATTCTTAGCCGATGTGATTGAAATTGTTGGGTCGAGTTCTATAATTTTTCGAATGGCTTCTCCAATTATTTCCAAATCCCGTTCAACCGCCCGTTGCAATAGTATATCCGATTGAAATGAATTGAAATTATTATTGGTCTTTGTTTTAACGGTTTCAATTTCTTGAATGATACTTTCAATATCCAGCAAATACTTAATAATCTTAAGCTGCATAAAGTTCTACTTTTGAGCGCTCAATTTCATCAATTAAAATTGGATTTTTTAATGATTTCTTAGATACCAAATCAACTTTTTTACCGGTTAAAATTTCCAACTGTTTTAGAAATTCAAAGTAATTATCAGCATAATCCAATACATCGATTTCATCTGAAAATTGTACTAAGAAATCCAAGTCGCTATCTTCATGCATGGCAACTTTAGCAGCCGAACCAAAAAGCGCAAAAGACTCCACGCGATGCGTTTTGCACAACGCAATTAAATCCGGTATTTTGTCCTCAATCAGCTTAATCATTTTATTTCAAATATAGGCATTTTTTCTAAAAACGATTGAAAATCATACACACTATTGCATTCCCCCTAACATTCCCTACCTTTGCACCATGTCCGGAAATAGCTTTGGTAAAATCTTTACACTTACCTCGTTTGGCGAATCGCATGGTGTCGCCATTGGAGGGGTAATTGACGGTGTTCCAGCAAATTTTTCGATTGATATTGCTAAAATCCAAAATGAATTGGATCGCAGAAGACCGGGGCAATCCAATTTAGTTACCCAACGCAAAGAATCTGATACGGTTCAATTATTATCCGGGATTTTTGAAGGAAAAACTACTGGTTCACCCATCGGATTTATCATTCATAACGAAAATCAAAAATCAGCTGATTACGAGCACTTGAAAGATGCTTTTCGTCCTTCGCATGCAGACTTTGCGTACCAACAAAAATATGGATATCGCGATTACAGAGGCGGAGGAAGAAGCAGTGCCAGAGAAACCGCAAGTAGAGTTGTTGCAGGAGCTATCGCTAAACAATTTTTAGATTCCTTGGGTATTCAATTTTCTGCTTACGTGGATCAAATTGGTTCTATTCGTTTTGAAAATGATTCTTTTTTTGAAAACGAATTGATTGAGGGAAATGCGGTGCGTTGTCCGGATGAAAAAACGGCCACGAAAATGGCAGAATTGATTTTGGAAACTCGCAAAAAAGGGGACACAATTGGTGGAGCTATTCGTTGTGTTATTCAAGGAGTTCCTGCAGGATTGGGTGAACCAGTCTTTGATAAATTGCATGCGGACCTTGGAAAAGCTATGTTGTCTATCAATGCCGCAAAAGGATTTGAAATAGGTAGCGGTTTCGACTCAATTGCTATGAATGGATCAGCTCATAATGACATTTTCTCTTCCGATGGAAGCACAAAAACCAATCATTCAGGCGGAATTCAGGGCGGAATCTCCAAC
>JBIKQS010000379.1:0-2598 GCA_044349575.1 Crocinitomicaceae bacterium | reverse complement strand
TACTAAGTCTTGGGGCAAAATAGAAAATCTCGGCGTGGGAATTTCTACACCATTTGATGATTATTTATTCATATATAACGGAAAGGCTAATCAAGCACTACTTACATCTTCATGGCTAGGAAAAACAAATAGATTGGCCTTGTTTAGTGGGGCGGTAACCATTTTTGACAAAAACAAGGTTAAAAAACAAGAGATAGTAGCCTCATTTAAAAATGAAGGAAATCCGAACATTAAATTAATTGATATAACGGTAATAGATAAAAACACACAAGAGTTAATCGGGAAATTTAATGCAGATGAGACCGGTAATATAAAAATGAACTTGCCTTCTGGTGAATATAGTTATCTACTAGGTATCTACGGTAGTCGAGATGGTTTTAAGGCTGATATTTCTATTCCGACTACAGAATCGCAAATTATCCAAGAGATCACATACAAATTAGATGAGAAGAACAATGAAGAAGTAGTAATCTCAAATAAAAACCAAGAAAATTCCACTGAAATTATTGCGAATAACATTGAGAAAGATACGGAAAATAAAGTGCCTACTTCAATTCCAAAAGACAAGCCTACTGAAACAACAAAGTCGGTTGATCCTATCTTGGAAAAAGAGGCCTTGGAAAAAATGGACATGGTTGGATTTAATCAGAATGAAGTAATTGACAAAATTTCAGATAAACTAATTGAAATAGAACTGGCGCAAAAAGAAAACGAACTTCTCATGTCCAATTTGAATGTCGCTATCTCAAATAATAGAGCTTATTTTGATGAACTTCAACAAGAGATTGACTCCATTGAAAAAAAATCTGATGAATTATCTGAAATTGAAAAAATTGAACAATTAAATTACATCAAGAATGTATTGGCAGAACAAAATGAGGTCATGAGTCAAACCATTTGGATGCAAAAACTTAACGACTCGCTTCAAAAAGTTAATTCAGATAAACAAAAGTTCACTGAAATCGTTGAATTAGGAACTGTTATTCAAGAGTTGACCAATCAAAATAAGTATGATGAAGCATATATTAAGATTATTGAAAAACACGAGCAAATTCAATCCATTTCGACCAATTCCGCATTTGAAAAAATATACGAAGACTTACATGAAAACGAACTTGAACAAGCCAGAATTGAAAAAAACATACTCTCACTTTCCTCTGAACTGGTAACGTTAAATGAATCTTTAAAAAATACTGAATTAGACATACTAAACGCCTCTAAAAAAGAAAAGGTCCAATTAGAAGAAAAACGTGATGAAATTCAACAAAAAATCAACTCAAACCAAAAACGAACAAAAGCCTATCAAAGAGATCTTGAAGAATTAAAAAATCAAGCTGTTGAATTTGAACTAAAACGAAATCTTATTTCAACCATGGCAAAAGAAGTAGTTGAGGAATCAATCAGCTATGAGAATTCTAAAAAAAATTACCTTACTGATGCAAAGGCTAGTCAATCAAAACTAGACTCAATACAAGAACAAATTAATCAATCCATTGAAAAACTCAGTGAAATCGAAAGAAAATACCTTGAAATTGTTAAAGCAGATAAAACGAAAAGAAACAATTTAGATGAAAATAGCTCACCAGAAAAATTAATTGAACTTGAGAAGGAGTTAGCCGGTTCTATTCAGAAATTACTATCCGAACAAAATGAAAATCCAGAAAAATATTCCTCCAGTGCAGCTATAACAGAAAATTATCTTCAAGAGAAGTTACAAGAAATTCAAACCAGAATAAACGAATTAACCAAAAACAATACGGATATTGCCTCCTCAAACACAAGTGAGTTAAAAAAAGAAAACGAAGAAAAATCAGATGTGAATTCCTCAACTAATGTTGCCAACAATCAAACTATAAATTCACAGAATAAGCAACAGAATCAAAATTCAATTTCTTCTAATTCGAACAAAGAAAACGAAGAAAAATCGGATGTGAATTCAGCAAATAATGTTGCGAACAATCAAACTTCAAATTCACAGAATAAGCAACAAAATCAAAATTCAACCACTTCCAACACCAACAAGGAAAACGAAGAAAAATCGGATGTGAATTCAGCAAATAACGTTGCTAACAATCAAACTTCAAATTCACAGAATAAACAACAGAATCAAAATTCAACCACTTCCAACGCCAACAAGGAAAACGAAGAAAAATCGGATGTGAATTCAGCAAATAATGTTGCCAACAATCAAACTACAAATTCACTGAATAAGCAACAAAATCAAAATTCAACCACTTCCAACACCAACAAGGAAAACGAAGAAAAATCGGATGTGAATTCAGCAAATAACGTTGCTAACAAGCAAACTTCAAATTCACAGAATAAACAACAGAATCAAAATTCAATTTCTTCTAATTCGAACAAGGAAAATGAAGAAAAATCGGATGTGAATTCAGCAAATAATGTTGCCAACAATCAAACTACAAATTCAAAGAATAAGCAACAGAATCAAAATTCAACCACTTCCAACGCCAACAAGGAAAACGAAGAAAAATCGGATGTGAATTCAGCAAATAACGTTGCTAACAAGCAAACTTCAAATTCACAGAATAAACAACAGAATCAAAATTCAATTTCTTCTAATTCGAACAAGGAAAA
>JBIKQS010000367.1:0-2607 GCA_044349575.1 Crocinitomicaceae bacterium | reverse complement strand
AGCTGGTATTGAAGAGCTTCCTAATGAAACGGATGTCAACGAATACAAATTGATAGAGTTAAGTGATTTATTTGTATCTTTAGAAGATGATGCTGAAAAATTAGAATATGAACTCCATGTTCGAGCGTCACTTTTTTTGAAGGAAAACAAACTACAAGAGGCTTGGTTAACGCTCTTGGCTTTTAATAATGGATAAATAAAATAATAATATGTTTAAGATTACAGGTACAATTAAAGTTTTGAACCCAACGGTTCAAGTTTCAGAAAAATTTTCAAAAAGAGAGTTCGTATTGACTGAAAACACAAGTCAGTATCCACAAGATATTTTGTTTCAAGCTGTTCAAGATAGATGTGCTCTTTTAGATGGAATGAATGCAGGAGAGCAAATTGAGGTTTCATTTAATTTGCGCGGAAGAGAGTGGACAAGCCCACAAGGAGAGGTAAAGTACTTTAATTCGTTGGATGCGTGGAGAATTGATAAGGTTGGTCAAGGAATGCCAGCAGGTGGTCCTTCTAATATGGATTTAAATGCAGTTCCAACTGCTAATCCTGTCGATGCCTTACTATCGGCAAACGATGAAACAGACGACCTTCCATTCTAAAAGATGAAAAAGTTCATACTTTCCTTGCAGCTGCTGGTTAGCGTTGTTAGTTTGAATACAGTTTCGGCACAAATTACTTTAACTAAAAATGATTTTGCATCACCGGGGGACACTGTTCGTATTAGTCAAACAGATCAAACTTCAACGGATTATTCTTTAACTGGTCCGGGTTTTACCTGGGATTTTTCAAATTTGAATGCAACAAGTCAATTTTTAAGAGAGTTTACGTCCATTGGTTTTAGTCCTGTGCAGCTCACCTTTGGAGTAGCAGCAGCGCCAGCGTATCAAGCTTCATACTTTATCCCTGAGAATACACTACCAATTGATCAGGTAAATGGTTTTTTACCCGTTACATTAACAGATCCTAGATCGTATCAAAAATCTACGATTGATTCGATTACAAAAGTTGGGTACTCAATCAAGATAGAGGGTTTTGATGTTGCATTTAAATCGGATACTATAGAGACAAAATACAAGTTTCCTATGACCTACCAGCAAGTGTTTACAACAAATGGATATACGTTGATTGACTTGAGTCCGGCAGCTGATTTTAAAGTGAAACAATTAAGGTATGTTACGAGTACGGTTGATGGATATGGTCAACTAATATTGCCATTTGGCACCTTTGAAGTGTTACGTGTTAAACGAGAAATATATGAAATAGACTCTATTTATCAGTCATTTTTTGGCACTCCTTCTTGGTTTGGAGCTCCGCCTTTTCAAACGACAGAATACGAATGGATTGGTCAAAATAAAAACGATGTATTGTTAAAAATCATAGCGAATAATGCCAATGGGGCAGAGCAAATTCAAGCGATTGAGTATCAGGATATGTATTTGGGCTTAGATGCCGGATTAAATGAGAATAACTTTCAAGTTTCAGCTTATCCAAATCCAACAACCAATGAAATTCAGGTAAGTTCAGCATCCGTTTTGAAGAATGTAAGTCTTGTTGATTCAAAAGGTCTGATGCTAGAAAAGAAGTTAAACGTGGATTCATTATCGTTAACGTTCGATTTGGAAACTTATTCGTCTGGAATCTATTTTTTAAACCTAGAAAGTGATTTAGGATCTAAAATCATTCGGGTGATTAAAAACTAATATGTAAATTTGTGGTAGGCAAATCAGTCTATCGCTGTTTTGAGAAATCATTAGAGAGGAAAGTCCGGGCAGTGTAGAGCATCGTACTTCCTAACGGGAAGGTCTCACAGGTTTAAGCTTGTGGGAACAGAAAGTGCCGCAGAAAGGAAAACTACCAAGACAAGCTTGCTTCGTCGCGGAAAAGGTGAAAAGGTGGAGTAAGAGCCCACCGCGTTGTTGGCGACAAGAACGGCAAGGTAAACCTTACGAACTGAAAGACCAAATATACCGAGGCTTGAGGGTTGCTCGCCCAATCTCGGAGGGTAGGTTGATGGAGGCTAATGGTGACGTTAGTCCTAGATAAATGATAGAATACTGAGCTGCTTGCAGCGAAGGATACAGAACCCGGCTTATGATTTGCCTTTTTTAATTTTTTCAAATGATTTTGGAATTAATACATCAACTTGAATCAGATTTTGAAAAAAATCAAAATGAATTCGAGGCTGAGGGAATGTCTCGTTACATGAAAAATCGATTCACGTATTTTGGAATCAAAAAACCAAAACGCGCATTGATTCAAAAAGAGTGGTTTTCTCACATATCTAAAGATTTAACGCCTGAAAATAAAAGGGATCTCGTTCTTGAATTGTGGCAAAAGGAACAACGAGAATTTCATTATGTCGCCATGGATTTTATGGCAAAATGGAAAGACAAGGAAATTCTTTTAGAAGATATTGATTTCATTGAGTTTTTACTAACCAACCATACTTGGTGGGATTCTGTTGATGCATTGGCAAGCAATTACCTTGGGCGATATTTACGCGTATTTCCACATCAGCGAGATGCAGTTGTTAACTCGTGGCGAAAAAGTGAAAATATGTGGCTCAGACGTTCTTGTTTGATTTTTCAATTACGTTATAAATCG
>JBIKQS010000366.1:0-2617 GCA_044349575.1 Crocinitomicaceae bacterium | reverse complement strand
CGTTACATCTGGAAAAGAGGTTATACTAGATTTTGCGATGGAAGAAGAGCTAACTCAAATGGGAGAGGTTACCATCGAAGGGAAGAATAAAGGAGAGACCTCGAATAAATTAGCTAGTATAAGTGCGCGAGCTTTTTCTATGGAAGAGGTAAATCGCTATGCAGGAGGGAGAAATGATCCAGCACGATTGGCTGCTAATTTTGCCGGAGTGAGTGCACCAGATGACAGTAGAAATGATATCGTAATTCGTGGTAATTCTCCCGTTGGTGTTTTATGGCGTATCGATGGGATGAACGTAACGAACCCCAATCATTTTGCTTCGGTTGGAACAACCGGTGGAGCTGTTAGCGCATTGAATACAAACCTCCTAAAAAACTCTGATTTCTTCACTTCTGCTTTTCCTGCTGAATTTGGAAATTCAACTTCTGGTGTTTTTGATCTTGGATTTAGAAATGGAAATACAAAGAAAAGAGAAACAACCCTTCAAGCTGGGGTGATAACAGGGTTAGAATTAACCACCGAAGGGCCTTTCAATAAAAAAAGTGACGCTTCTTATTTAATAGGATATCGATACTCATTGGCAGGAATTGCTCAAGCCGCTGGGGTAAATATTGGTACCACTGCTACCCCATCTTATCAAGATTTCTCATTTAAATTCTCCAGTGGAAATACAAAATTGGGTAAATTTTCCTTGTTCGGAATTTTAGCTTCCAGTACCATAAACATAGGGGGTGGGCCAAATAATTCATTGTATGGAAATGGAAACAAAGTAGATTTTACAAGTAAAATTGGAATCAGTGGATTGAATCATCACAAACAAATAAACTCCAAATCATTTATCTCTTCCACTTTAGGAATAAATTATTCAAGTAGTGATCAAATTGCCTATGATGTTGACCATATGACAGATAGTAGTTTTATTAGAGAAACCAATAATGTTGCTAAAACCAGCTATTTTATATCAAGTAATTACAATTACAAAATCAATTCAAGGCTTTTTGTGAAAATTGGGGTAATTGATGAGATTATTGGATTAGACTTGAATTTTCAAACAAAAAACCACATTTTTGAACCAATCAAACAAATTTGGGATTATAAAGGGTATACCAACCTAGCTCAGGGGTATGCGCATGTAAAATATTCCATTTCATCTAAATTAATAGTGAATACAGGAATTCATTCACAATTTTTATCGCTGAATAATTCCACGTCAATTGAACCAAGATTGGGTTTAATTTATAACGTCACAAACAAAAGTAGTTTGAATTTCGGCTATGGTTTACACGCTCAAATGCAACCAATCAATGTGTATTTTTTACAAACCGAAGATGTTAACGGGAATATCTTTTACAACAACAAGAACTTAGATTTCACCAAAAGTCACCACCTCGTTTTAGGATACAATATTCAACCAGTTAAAGATTGGCGAATTAAATCTGAGGTGTACTATCAATCTATTTACAATGTTCCAGTGAATTCATTTTCAAGCAATTATTCCATGTTAAATACCGGCGCAACATTTAGAACTGATTTAACCGATAGTTTGGTTAACAATGGAACGGGAACCAACTATGGAATAGAACTAACCGTTGAGAAATTCTTTAATCGCGGTTATTACGGTTTATTTACCTCTTCCATTTACAATTCCACTTACAAAGGAAGCGATGGAGTTGAACGAAATACAGCTTTCAATGGAAAATACGTAATTAACCTCCTAGCGGGAAAGGAATGGAAATTGGGAGCTGAAAAACGAAATCGATTTTCTATTGATCTAAAATTCACGAACGCGGGTGGAAGAGCTTACACCCCAATAGATTTGGATATGTCAAACCTTATTGGGCATGAAGTATTATCAACAGATGTTTACTCTAGTTTTTACAGCCAATATTATCGGTTAGATTTCAAAGCAGGATTAACTCTGAATAGTAGCAAACGAAAAATAGCACAAACATTCTTTTTAGATCTTCAAAATATAACGAACCATAAGAATGTTTTTTCGCAAAGCTATGACAACCAATCACAGAGCATTAGAACGACCAACCAACTCGGTTTTTTCCCTAATCTAGTATATAAAATTCAGTTTTAAAGATTTCCGTTCCAAATCTCCCAACTTTTCAAGGCTTGTTCTTTCAGCATCGATTCGCCATTAAGAATAGTGGCTCCATGTTCTTGTGCTTTCAGTAAAAATTGAGATTTAGGAGGATTGTAAACCAAATCAACAACCAAATGATCTTCGGATAATTGCACCCAAGGCATGGGTATTTCTTCTGTGACATTGGGATATGTACCAATGGGAGTGCAATTTACCCAGAGTTTGCAACCCCGAAGCATGTGTACATTTAAGTCATCGTACGAAAAAATCGATGCTCCTTTTTTGGAAGAGGAAATAAAATATACTTGAACTCCCAAATTTGTTAAGACATGAGCTACCGCTTTCGATGCTCCTCCTGTTCCAAAAATCAGTGCACGTTCATGTAAATTAGTAAAAAAAGGCTTTATCGATTGAGCAAATCCAAATGCATCGGTATTGTGTCCTACGCATTTCCCATTAACAAACTGAATGGTATTTACGGCTCCAATAGTTTTTGCTTCATCAGTAACCTCATCTAAATAAGGA